>NZ_JABUMQ010000177.1:0-22757 GCF_013336645.1 Myxococcus sp. CA039A
GCGCGAAGCCATGCGCCTGCGCACGCCCATCACCGACGAGACCTACAACCAGGTCTTCACCAACCTCCAGAACGCCAATGCCGTCGTCGCGGAGCTGGGGTTGGCCGGTGCCAATCCGCCCTGGATGGAGCTGCTTCCCGCCAGCGCCGGAGACCCCTGGAACTACCTGCGCCTCGCGCCGAACGACATGCCGGCCGCCGAGAAGGCCAGCGCTGATGGCGAGGTCTACGTCGACTACCCGGAGCAGAACAACGTCCGCTACCGCGTCTTCGTGCGCGACGATGTCGACGACGGCAACCCCCTGGCGGACGCGAACGGTCAAGTCTGGGTGGCCGCCGTGGGCGAGGTGCTGAGCCGGGAGGGACGCCCCACGCGGTCCGTCGTCCAGGCCCTGATTCGCAACCAGTCGCCCCCCATCATCGTGTCTCCTGGATGTCCCCAAGGCGGCTGCGGCGCCGACAACACGCACAGCCCCTCGCAGAGTGGCGGGGGCACCGCCCCTGACATCACCATCGAACTGCCCCCCAATCCCTGAACATTTCTCGCTGTCTTGCGAGTCCGCCCATGAAACGACTCCCGCTTCTCGCGCTCCTGCTGCTTCCTGGACTCGCCGCGGCGAATCCCGAAGGCCAGAGTGCTTTCAACAATACCTGCGCGAGCTGTCACACCCTCACACCGCAGCCCTCGAAGAGTGCATTGAAGGCACAGAAGGCGGGCCACGCGCGTGTCACGACACCCGCGCGGTCTCCGTTGGAGCGCCGGGTCGAGATTGGCAAGCTCGTGAAGGAGCGCTCCAGCGCGGAGCTCCGCACCTGGATTACCGCGCCCAGCGAGGTCAAAAAGGAGACCCGTTGTGACACACGCGGGATGAATCCGACCGACCTGGACGCGTTGGTGGCCTACTTGAAGACCAGCTCGCGGCCGCCCCCGCTGTCTCGCGATGACCAGCTTCGCCAGCAACTCCAGAATGACCTCGCCGCCCGCCGCGCGAAGCAGCGGCTCGAGGCGCGTGAGTCCTCCCGTCCTGAACAGGGGAAGAAGTGATGAGAATCCTGACCCGTGCCCTTGCCGTGCTCAGCCTGCTGGCGGCCCCGCTCGCACCGGCCCAGAACGCCACCAACCTCTGCGAGGACCACCTGGCGGTGGACAAGCAGCAGACGTTCAGCGGCACGATGGAGCGCGACCCCGGCGAACCGAACGCGACCATCAACGTCGTACCGGGACGAGGGGCGCCTGAAACCAACGCCACCAACCTCCAGCTCATCCCCCCGGAGCCCCTCAACCCGGAGAAGATCTTCTTCCCGTACGACCAGCGCGTCACCATCAGCTACGTGTTCGAGTCCGCCGGCGCCTCCCACGCGCTGGGCTACATGTTCCTGGATGACGCGATTGATGCTGATTACGTGGACGAGGATTCTGGAGCGCTGCTCGACCTCAACGCCAACGGCATCTTCGACCTCCACGAGGACCTGTTCAACATGGCGCCCACCACGGGCCCCATGACGCGTCCTTACGTTGGCAAGGCAGGTACACGCCGCTGCAACAAGCCCTTTACCTCCGGCGGGCTGAACTACACCGAACCGGAACTCGCCATGAAAGACAACTGTGACGCCACCTTGGAACGGCGCACAGGGGAAACCGGCCCCCGAGCAGGACTCGCGGATGCCCGCCCAGGCCTGGGGTCCACCCATATCGATACAGACCAGGTGGGTGTCGCCCTGGGCAACGGGAACAATGTTGTGGGGGAAGGCTTCTCCGACCGGGGTCTGTTTCCCCGCATCCCCAACCTGCTGGAGCCCAAGGACCCGGAGAACGGCGGCAAGGGCATCGGGCAGATGGTCTTCCTGCTCGCGGACGATGATGACCGGACGGAGACCTACGGCAAGCTCTCGTCCATCCCCGACAGCTCAACCACCTTCAACGGTATCCCTGACTACAACGTCTCCAACTATGACAACCGGGGCATCCTGGTGGACCCGGGCAGCCGGGACAATGTCATCGACATCCGGGACCGCACCGTGGACCTGGGCCCCATCCCGGGTGGCAAGGAAATCGTCTTCTTCCTCATCGTCTACTACGACTCCCCCCATGGGCCGAACGAGGGCACCGTCTATCCCTGCCTGAAGCAAGCCAGTGACGGGAAGTGCCTGTTGCACATCCGCTCCCCCATCTCCGTGTTCTTCTCCAAGTCGGCGTGGAACATGGACCAGAACTCCACGAGCAATCCCGCGGTGGCCGAGCGCAACATCGGCTGCGAGTACGTGGATTCCTGCAATGCCGACGACCAGACCAGCATGGCCGCTGAGTGCCTGCTGCAGGACAACTCGAAGAAGATGTGTGGTTGGTTGGATGACGACACGCTGGACCGCCTGGCTTCAGAGGCGACGTACGGCCAGTTGGTCATGCCCAAGGAGCCGGTGACGATTCCTCGCCCCGGGGGCAACCGCAATCCCATGCCCCACGTCATCGTGGGAGCGCCGTCCACCGACCCCTTCCGATGGATTCTGGGGTTCGAGGACCTTCCCGGCGGCGGTGACCGCGACTTCAACGACGTGGTGTTCGTCATCAACAAGAAGAATGGCGGCACCGAGCGCTCGGCGAGCCTCTCCGGGGACATCGACCTGAGCGATGCGGCGGACTTCGTCATCACCAAGGTGCGCTTCGGGCGCTATGACGACGCGGCGCCCTACCCGGGCTACCCGGCCAGGTGCTCCACTCCTCCGTGTTGGACGGAGACGACCCCGGGCGCCTGCAAGCTGCCTGGCCGCCAGCCGCCCACCATCGAGTACTCGGTGGCGGTGGACTGCCACAACGTGGTCTTCGAGAACGGCGCATGGGTTCGCAAGCCGAACTTGAACAGGCAATGGATTCCGGTGCGCTTCCCGGCCAACTCCCCCAACTCGACGGAGCTCGACCTGCTGGACATGGGATTCACAGGCTCGCAGTTGTGCTGGAAGGTGGAAATCACCAGCCCTGATGACCGGTGTGTTCCTGTCGTCGACAACGTCAACGTGGGCTATCAGGCCGTCAGGGCGGGAGCGTACTCGCGCTCATCACCCTCCACCGTGGGCAACGTCATGCTCTGGGGCGTGAACGAGACCCCCGGAAGCGCCTGGGGCAAGTCCTGGCCCGGCATCGGGCAACCCGAGGCCAGCACGCGCCTCTATGACGACCGCAAGGATTACTCGCTGCGTGGCCGGCTGTACCTCGCCTCGCGCTATGACCCGGAGAACCCCACCGTCGCCAACTTCATGGAGCGGTGGGATGCGGGCAGGGTCATGGCCATGAGCCTCCGGGGCTCCGCCGATCCGCTCAACCGCAAGCTCTACACGCAGGCCGCGGATGACAGCCGCGCCACGCTCGAAAACGACATGAACGGCGCCAACAGCGTCCTCTTCCCCGACTCGCTCTGCAACGAGCAGGTCGCTGGAAAGTACCTCTACGACATCAACAACGACGGCCGGTGTGGCACCCCGACCATCGCTTCGCCCGCGATCAAGCACATCCCGGAAGACTTCAACGACCGGAACGTCTTCCGCGAGTGGCTGTATGGGTGGGAAGACCACCAGGCGCCAGGTGCCACCAACGTGAAGCGCCCCTGGCCCGTGGGCGGCATCAACCTGTCCACGGTAGCCGTGGCCGTCCCGCCCTACCTGGACTCATGGGCGCAGAACGCGCCGATAGACGAGCGCGACCTATATCGTCGCAACTTCATGAGGACCCTGGAGCAGCGGCCCACCGTGGCCTACGTGGGTACGATGAATGGCTTCCTGCACGCCTTCGAGTCGGGTGCCTTCCGCGTCGACGCCAATGACACGTGTAGCCCGGGCAAGCTCCAGGCCAATGGCTACTTCAAGCCCTCCGGCGCCGGCTGCGCCCCGCCCATCACCCCGCGCGACTACGGCAACGCCACCGAGAAGTTCGCGTACCTGCCGCGCACGCTGCTCGACCGCTACCGCTACCTCTACGTCAAGTACCAGGGCTCGGCGGAGAAGCCGAAGCCGCAGATGGACGCCTCGCCCACCATCGCCAACGTGGACTTCGGCGGCCTTGGCGCCAAGTGGACGCTCCCCAGCCCCGTGCAGGCGACCGACCGCCCCCTGAAGGGCGCCCGGACGGTGCTCGTCTCCGCGACCGGCAAGAGCAGCCCCGCCGTGTTCGCGCTCGACATCACCCGGCCTGACAGCGCCGAGTACCCGATGCCGTTGTGGGAGTTCAATCTGAACGACAACAACATCCTCGGCGCGTTCACGGATGCAGCCGATGACGACGACGACGTTCTGCTGCCGGACAACTCTGGTTCCCGTCACAACCCGTCCGTGGTCCGCATCAAGTGGGGGGACGAGTCGGCGGGCAAGTGGACGGCCATCGTCGGCACGGACTACAAGCCCGCATCGGGCCGCTCCGGCACGATCTACCTGCTCGACATGACGACAGGCAAACCCCTCCGGAAGGGCAACGGCAACCCGGGCAGGTACGCTGGCGTCATCACCCTGGACGAGAGCTCGGGCATCGCGGGTGCGACCGCGGCGGTGGACACCAACCGCGACGGCGAATACGACGTCCTGTACGTGCCCACCACGGCGGGAAGCGTGTACCGCATCAACCTGGACTCCGTGGACTCGGGCGGCAAGCTTGGACGCCAGGTCAAGACGTGCAAGATCGCCAGCGCTCCGGTGGCGGCCGCGACCCACCGCGACGCGGCGAACAACCCGGCTGGCACCGAGATCTACCAGCAGATTCACGCCAACCTGGCGATCTCGGTGGTGCGCAGCGGCGCCGCGCCTCGGGTCCGCTTCTACTTTGGCACCAGCGACAGCCCGGACGAGTTCAGCGACGGTCCCCCGAACAAGGACAACTATCAGTACCACCTGATGGCCTTCGAGGACACGGACCCCAGGGGCACCGGGGCTTGTGCCCTGCTCGACCCCCTCTGGGTCTCCCCGCTGGACGCCGGCCAGGCCGTGTGGGGCGGCGTGGCGCTGGGCGGTGACAAGGTTTTCACGACCACCGCCGTGGGCACGACCGCGGACCTCTGCAACCTGAGCGAGGACGAGAGCGGCAAGCTCTATTCGACGTCCCAGACGCCGGATGGCAATGGCAGCGTGGCGCAGACGAGCGTGGCCCTGACGGGCCATGGCATCAGCGCACCGGTGGTCCAGGGCAGCCAGGTCATCGTGCTTCCGTCAGGTGGTCCGGGTGGTGGCAGGCCCGAATCGCGTGGCGCCCTTATCCCCCCGGGGGTCAACGCGAATGACTCACGCTCGCGTATGCTCATCTACGACCCCATCCCGGATGGAAGGCTGCCACGATGAAGTCTCCGCGGTTCCATACCTCCAGGGGCGTCACGCTCCTGGAAGTGCTGGCCACCATGGCCGTGATGCTGGTGGGCATCGCGGCGGTGATGACGCTGGTGACGCAGATCAGCGCGTCCAACCGGCGCACCCTCACCGCCACCCAGGCGCAGTTGCTCGCCGAGCGAAGGCTGGAGACCATCACCGCCATGGGATGCTCACCCGCGCCCAACCCGTGCAGCAACCTGGGGTTCCTGGACAACACGCGCGAGCGTGTATGGCAGACGGCCGCTGGGGACCTGCTGCCCGCGAAGCCCACCAATGGCGCCGTCGCGCGTGAGTACGAGGTGGCGGTGGACCTCGACAGCAACGCCCTCGGGGGCTCCATCGAAAATGGCGCGGCGGGATTTCCACCCGTGAATCGGGACCTCGGCGGGGTGGCCAACAGCCCCGGTAACGTCGTCAATGTCCGCGTCTCGGTGAGCTGGATTGAGCCGGCACGCACGGGACGCCAGGTGGTGGTCCTCCAGACGCGGGTGGCGCCATGAGCGGGTCTCTTCGTCGCAAGAGGGGCTTCACGCTGCTGGAGGTGATGATCTCCAGCGCCATTGGCGTCATCGTGCTCGGAGTGGGCCTGGTGGTGGGCATGCAGATGCAGCGGCGTGCCCTCTTCGAGGAACAGACGATGGTGGCCCAGGTGACGGGGCGGGCGGTGAAGGACCTGCTCACCCTGGACGTGCAGCGGGCCGGTATCGGCATGAGCAATTCGCGCATCCAGTTCGCCGATGGAGACCAACGCTTCGCGATTCAGAGCTGGACCGGGCTGGACATGCGGGTGGCGACAGGGCCCTTCGCGTCGGACCTGGGCTTCTCGCTTCCCACCAACGCGCCCTATACGGATATGGCGTCGGACGTGCTGCAGTTGTTCTGGGGTGACCCTCGCAGCATGATTTCGCTCACGGGCTGTGACGGTGGCATCGGCAGCAATGTCAGGGCAGGAGCGGAGCTGTGCACCACTCCGAACCCGCCCACGGTCCTCAAGCCGGCCGCCGGACCGCCAACCCCCATCCTCGTCGCGAACCCCACCCAAGGTGCCCTGGCCTGTCACTTCAGGCTCACGGATGTTCGCGCAGGGGATGCCCGGGTGGTGGCGAGCCCGGGCCTGGGCATCGCCAACACCAACAACGGTCCCTGTTCCGACCCCCTGGACCCCTTGTGGCAGCGGGCGGGGTGGGTGGCCATGCGCACCGTGAGCGCGGCCTACCGGGTGAACTGGGCGGGAGGCAGCCCCGCGCTGGAGTACATGGCTCCCGGCGCGAACACCTGGGCGGTGGTGAGCCGGGACGTGGAGCAGATGACGGTTCGCTATGGCGTCATCAACTTGAACCTGCCCAACAACGCCTACCGGTGGTTCCCCGCCGTGCCTGGCGGGACAAGCATCGACCAGTGCACGATGAATGGCACCACGGCCTGCACCGTGGACGTGTTGGTCTCGGACGAAACCCCGGTCACGACGAATGAGGAACTGCGTGCGCGCCTGCGCCAGCGGGTGCGCGAGGTGGAAATCACGCTGGTCATCCGGACGCCACGCTCGGACCGGTCGGTGGTGGACCCGGCGAAAATCAACGTGCCAGACGATGACGGCTTCCCGCAGGATGGCTTCAAGCGGCGGACCTATACCCTCCGGGTGACGCCCAGGAACTTCGTATCAGCGGGCCTGCAGCCCGCGGCGGGGATATGAGGATGATGCGCGCACGCGGAATGACGCTGTTGGAGTTGATGATCGCGCTGGCGGTGGTGGGGCTGATGCTGTCCATGGCGTTGATGGGCATCCAGCGGCCCATCGACGGGCAGCGTGAGTCGGCCGCGACGCGGGAGCTGTGGTCCTCCGCGCTGCGGGCGCGTCAGCGCGCCATCGCCACCAACCAGCCGGTGCGCATCGTGGTGGAACCCAACATCACGATGCCGGACGGAATGGTGCGAACGGTGGCTCGCTGGGAGCGGCTGACGTGCGGCAACAACTGGGACAACAACACCTGTCCCCAGATTGCCTGCGTCAACGCCACGTGCCGGACCAACGCGGCCTGCTGCTCCGAGGTAGGGCCCGACGTCATCATCCCGGACACCATGAATGCCGCCTCGGTGCACGGGCTCTGCTACCTGCCAGGCATGGGCCGCGCGGTGCGGCCCGGAAACCTGGGCTGCATGCAGGGTCAGCTCGACAACACGGCGGCGCTCGCCGCCGCGGCCCCGGGCAACCTGCAGCTCAACTTCAACGCGGAGTCGGGCCGCCCTCGCAGCCTGCTCATGGTGGAGCCCCTCACCGGTCTGGCGTCGCTGCTCGACTGCGACTCCAAGCAGGCCGAAAACCTTTCCGTGCCCGCGTGCACCGCGCAGCCACCACCTTACTGAGCACTCCGTCAGGCGGGGGAGGCCCCGCGGCTTCACCCGCTGACAGACACGAAGTCCCCATGGGCCCGAGTCTCCTCACGGAACTCGGGCCCGTTTCGTTTCGGGCCCTGGCGGCCCCAGCGCATCGGGAGCACTGGAGACACGACGGGCTCGCGGCATGGAAGAGCCGCGAGCCCGTGGGACTTCCGGACAGGTGGCCTACGGGGCCAGCGCCTCGCGGCACTTGAGGCACACGTCGCCGCCCTGCCCCACCGCTTCCGAGTACGTCCAGCAGCGCGGGCACTTGTGGCCCAGCGCCGGCTTCACCTCGGCCAGCACCTTCACGCCTTCACCGAAGACGCGCGTCACGTCCAACGACGTCGCGTCGATGCCCTCCGCGTCCACCAGCTCCACCTGGCTGGTGATGAAGAGGCCGGGCAGCTCGTCCAGGTGCGCCTTCAGGAACTCCCGCACCGGGGCCGACGCCATCAACAGCACCCGCGCCTCCAGCGACGCGCCAATCCGCTTCTCGCGCCGAGCCGCCTCCAGCACACCCTGCACCGCCTCGCGCAACGCGAACAGCTTCGCGTAGCGCTCCGCCAGCGCTGGCTCCAGCTTCGCGCGCGCCTCCGGGAAGCCCGCCAGGAACACGCTCTCCGTCGCCTTGCCCGGCAGGAAGCCCCACGCCTCCTCGGCGGTGAAGCTCATCACCGGTGACAGGAGCCGCAGCAGCACGGAGGCCACCTCGTGCAGCACCGTCTGCGCACCCCGCCGCGCCTTCCCATCCGTGCGCCACGTGTAGAGGCGGTCCTTCAGGATGTCGAAGTACACCGCCGACAAGTCACCGGCGCAGAAGTCCACCACCGTCGCGTAGACGAGGTGGAACTCGTAGTTCTCGTACGCCTGCTTCACGCGCGTGACGACTTCCGACAACCGGCCCAGCGCCCACTGGTCCAGCGGCAGCAACTCCGCGTACGGCACCGTGTGCAGCGCCGGGTCGAAGTCATACAGGTTGCTCAGCGCGTAGCGCACCGTGTTGCGAATCTTCCGGTAGCCCTCCGACAGGCCCTTGAGAATCTGGTCCGACAGGCGCACGTCGTTGCGGTAGTCGCTCGCCGCCACCCACAGGCGCAGCACCTCCGCGCCGTACTGCTGGATGATCTTCTCCGGCGCCACCACGTTGCCCAGGCTCTTCGACATCTTCTCGCCCTTGCCGTCCACCACGAAGCCGTGCGTGAGGCACGCCTTGTAGGGCGACATGTCGCGAGTCCCCACCGCCACCAACATGGACGAGTGGAACCAGCCCCGGTGCTGGTCGCTGCCCTCCAGGAAGAGGTCCGCCGGAATCCGCTGACGGCGCTCCAACACCGCGGAGAACATGCACGCCGAGTCGAACCACACGTCGAGGATGTCCGTCTCGCGGCGGAACTCCCCGTGCCCACAGCGCGAGCACTTGAAGCCCTCGGGCAGGAAGTCCTTCACCGGCGTGCGGTACCACACGCCCACGCCTTCCTTCTCGACCTGGGCCGCGACTTTCTCCATCAGCTCCGGCGACACGAGCGACTCGTCACAGCCCTCGCAGTACGCGATGCAGATGGGCACGCCCCACGTGCGCTGACGGCTGATGGTCCAGTCCGGCCGCGTCTCCAGCATGCCCCGGATGCGGCTGTGCCCCCACGAGGGCACCCACTCCACCTTGTCCACCTCCGCCAGCACCTCCTGGCGGAACGTCTTCTCCCCGTGGAACGGCACGTCCATGGGGATGAACCACTGGTACGTCGCGCTCAGGATGATGGGGTTGTGGCAGCGCCAGCAGTGCGGATAGCTGTGCGCCACCGTGTCCTTCGCGTCGTTCAGCAACGCGCCCTTCTCCACCAGGACGGCGATGACGAGCGGGTTCGCCTCGAACACGCGCTTGCCCGTGAGCGCCTCGCCCACCGTGTCGTCGTAGCGGCCGTCCGGGCGCACCGGGTTGTAGATGTCCAACCCGTAGCGCAGGCCGACCTCGTAGTCCTCCTGGCCATGCCCCGGCGCCGTGTGCACCAGGCCCGTACCGGCCTCCAGCGTCACGTGCTCGCCCAGGACGATGCGCCCCCGGCGCGCGTAGAACGGGTGCTGGTACGTCAGGTGCTCCAAATCCTGGCCCTGCGCGTACGCGAGGATGCGCGACGGGTCCACCAGCGCCGCCGCGGACACCTCGCCGCCCGGCAGCTCCACGTGCTTCACCGCCAGCTCGTCCGACTTCACCTCCGCCAGCACCTTGGGCAACAGGTCCTTGGCCACGCAGATGACGCGCGAGCCCAGCTGGTAGAAGACGTACTCCAGCTCCGGATTGACGGCGATGGCCAGGTTGGCCGGCAGCGTCCACGGCGTCGTCGTCCAGATGGCGAAGGCGACGTCCTTGCCCTTCAGCGCGGGCACCCGCTCGGCGATTTCAGGGCCGGCCGCGAAGGCCACGTACACGGACGGAGACTCGTGCTCCTCGTACTCCACTTCCGCCTCCGCCAGCGCCGTCTGGTCATACAGACACCAGTACACGGGCTTCTTGCGGCGGTAGAGCATGCCCCGGCGCGCGAAGACGGCCAGCTCACGGATTTCCTGCGCCTCGTAGGCGAAGTCGAGCGTCTTGTAGGGCGCGTCCCACGAGCCGAACACACCCAGCCGCTGGAACTCCGCCTTCTGGATGTCGATGAACTCCAGCGCGTACGCGCGGCACTGCTCCAGGAAGGCGTCGCGCGACAGGGTGCGCTTGTCCACCTTCTTGTCCTTCAGCCGCTTCTCGACGGCCTGCTCAATCGGCAGGCCATGCGTGTCCCAGCCCGGGATGAAGTCGCACCGGCGGCCCACCTGGTTGCGGTACTTCACCACGATGTCCTTGAGGACCTTGTTGAGCGCGTGGCCCGCGTGGAGGTGGCCGTTGGCGTAGGGCGGGCCGTCTGGCAGCACGAAGGGCTCACCCGCCGCGTTCTTCTCCAGAATCTTTCCCCAGATGCCCCGCTCCGCCCACCAGCCGAGCATCCGTGGCTCGAGCTGCGCCAGGTTCCCCTTCATCGGGAACTCCGTGCGCGGCAGGTTGACCGAGTCCTTGAAGTCCTTGTCCTGGGAGGGCGTGTCGCTCATGTCGACAGCGCCCGTAACACGCTCGGTTCAGCGCTTCAATCACCCGCGGGCTTCGCATCCTCGGGAGAAACGGTGCGCCGCACGATGATGACGGCCAGCCTGCCATCCTTGGCCGGGGTCAGCTTGAGCTGCATCTCGTCCTGGCTGGAGCGATACACCCGGGGCTCGACTTCCTCGAAGCCCGCCTGGGTCAGCTCGTTGCGGTAGAAGACCTCCACGTCCGCCGCCTTCGCGCTCACCGAGTAGACGAGCGTCCGCGCCCCCTCCATGTCCGTCTGCATCATCCCCGCGCCCCCGGGATAGATGGGCGCGACGTTGGACTGCGGACGCGGCCCCTGCGACAGGTCCGCCTGTCCCAGGAACACCGTCGTCGTCCCGTCCGGATTGGGCTGGAGGATGGCCGTGTAGGAGACGAAGGCGCGCGTGTCGATGGCGGTAATCATCGGCTCGCGCAACAACTGCGGCTGACGCGACTCCGGCGGGACATGCAGCCCCCACAACAGGAAGCGGTCCACCAGCGCCTGGAGGATGTCCTCCGGCCGCGCCTTGCTGCGCACCGCGCTGAGCTTCACGGGGACGCCGCTGGAGAGCACCGGCTGCGTCACCTCCACCACGCCCACGACGCCGGGCACCTCCCACTTGAAGGGCGTGCGCTGGGCGGCGGCCTGTCCGGCGGACAGCAGCCCCCACACCAGCAGACCCCAGGCTCCGCTCCTCACGCGCGCCATCTAACGGACCCGTCCGCTCTTGCCCTTGCGGGGCGACTCCAGTCCCTCCGGGTCCACGCAGCGCTCCGCGCACTCGTTGAACTTCTTGTCCTGCTTCTCCTGACAGCGGAGGGCGCAGGACTGGAAGGGCCCGGGCTTCGTGGGGTCGTCCGAGGGCGAGGGACACCGGTCCATGCACGAGCGCATGGTGGCGTCGGCCTTGGTGGTGCACTCCATGCTGCACTGGTTGCCATCCGCCAACGCCAGCTGAGCCATGAGCACGGCGCCCAGGCCCAGCATCCAGCGCCCACCCGAGAGGGACACGCGCGTCATCTCAATCACAGTCCTTTCCCAGGAAGCAGCCGCCATTGCCGAAGCGCTCCAGGTGAGCCGCGCCATACGGGAACGTGGTGACGCCGATGATGGAGCCCGGCGTCGTGGGCCAGATGCGGGAGATGGGGTCCATGAGGGGCGGGGCCTGGATGAAGTTGACGACGTCCTCACCCGCCGCGCTCATCCAGAAGGTCTTCTCCATCATGCCCAGGCCCACCATGGCGAGCGCCGTGGGAGGCAGCGGGTTCCAGAACAGCGTGGCCTGCGCCAGGTTGCTCGCGGCGGTGGGGATGGGCAGCGTCGTCGGCGCGTAGGTGGACCACACCGCCGCGTGCATGGGCGCGTTCGTGCAGGGGATGAGCTGGTCCTGCATCAAGATGTTGCAGGTGGCCGACTCCAGCGGGCCCGCGAGCCCCCAGTCATCCACGAGCATGGAGAAGCGGCCGTTGCAGGTGCCGCCCACCGCGCGGCCCACCGCGCAGACCCGGAGGTTGGTGAGGGAGTTGTCCAGGTTTTGCTTCTGGTAGAGCGCGCCGTCCGAGGGGCCGTCAAGGAACGAGCTGGGAAAGCGCCAGGTGCTCAGCGTGGCCTGGGCGCCGCACGCCGTGCCGCCGTTGTCCCGGTAGACGAGCCGGGTGGGAATCGCCCCCGTCCAGCCCACGCCCACGTCCATGCCGCAGCGCACCTGCATGCCGGTGCCCTGCGTGAATACCTGGGTGATGCGGCCGGCGCCCGGAGCGGAGGACAGGCCCTTGAAGTCCGAGTAGCGCGCCTCGGCGTTCGCGGCGGCATCCCGCATGGAGTCCTCCGCGTCGTCATACGAGACGGGGATGGTGTGCATCTCCCCGTGCGTGCCATCCCACAGCGCGGAGACCGCGGCCTCCTGCACCTTCAGCGACAGGAAGCCCACCTCCGCGAAGTGGATGCCGAAGGCGATGATGGTGACGAACAGCGTGGTGCCGATGGCCGCTTCGAGCAGGGCCTGGCCCCGAGCGTTCCGGCGCTGACGACGAGAGCGGCGCGGTGTCATCACTGAAGCCCCTTGAAGCCCGCGTTGCGCAGCTCCTGGAAGGTCTGCGCCGCGACGGGCGAGCTGATTCCCAACGTCCCGATGGCGTCGCGCACGCCATTGTTGTCGATGTCCGCGCCCACGAGCGTGGCGCGCCAGTACGGATTGAGCAGGTTGGGCGGCTCGCTCCAGTGGTGGAAGCCCAGGCTCTCACCGCGGTGGTAGTAGGCGATGCCCGTGGACAGCGCCGTCTGCGTGCTGTTGGGCGTGCCATCCGCCAGGTTGAAGCTGGTCGCGTCGTACACGTTGCCCGCGCTTCCGGACTCGAAGCGGTAGCGGAAGGACAGGTCCCACGGGTCCAGCTTGCGCGCCATCAAGTCTCTCTGGACGACGGCGAAGTTCTTCGGCTGGCCGTAGTTGTTGCCCTCGCCGTTGAGCAGCAGCGTGAGGTTGTAGTCCAGGAACGGCGGCCAGATGCCAGGGCACGACGAGGGCCCACCCAGGCAGGGCGCCAGCATGTGATTGAAGGGGCCACCGGCATCAGCACCGCCCGTCCACCTGTGCTCGGGCCGGGGCATGAAGCCCCCCGACGACACCAGGGACGCCGTGGTCGACTGGGTCCCCGCGACGCTCGCGGGACAGGCGACGGGGTTTCCGCCATGCAGCAGGTGGTTGTACATCCAGCCGATGCGGCCCTGCTCATCTCCCGTGAGCGCGGGAGCATAGGGAGGCAGCAGCGGCACCTTCCGCCCCGGCTTGCCGAAGTACGTCGTCCCGTTGGTGGTGGGCAGCACCGTCACATCGTCCGGAAGCCAGATGACGAAGTCCAGGTTGGCCTGGTGCGCGGTGTAGTCCCCCAGTCGCCACTGGCGGTGGGTGACGAAGTGGAAGCCGCGGCTGCCCATGGCCGCGTTGACGGCGTGCGCGACGGTGAGCGGCAAATCACAGACGGCGCCGTCGTCCGTGCAGGCGATGCCGCCACTCAGCTCGCCCTCGTTGACGCCGCCGATGTCGGGCACCCTCCAGGCGGAGTCCCCCACGAACTTCCCCGGACCCTCGATGTTGCGCAGAATCCTGTTCGTGAAGTGCTGGCTCCCCAGGGCGTCGCGCAGGTCGCGGTAGTTGTCCTGCTGCGCGACGTAGAACGCTCCCTGCGCGATTTGGTGCGCGAGAATCTGGAGGTTCACCATGAAGTCCATGGACTGGAACACGGCCTCCACGCGCGCCTGCTCGATGCGCAATTGCGTCTGGAGCATCCCCAGGTCGGACACGCCCTGGCGCCCGCAGCGGCACTTCTCCCGACACCACGAGCTCTTCGCGGCGCAGGGACAGCCGGTGGCCATGGCCAGCTGGTAGGGCTTCTTGCCAATGCCGAAGCCCGTGTTGGCCGCGTTGAGCTGCGCGCGGTAGAGGCTGGCCCAGCTCACCAGGCTGGTGGCGCCCGCCTGCGCCACCGCGTGGCCAATCTGCGCGCGGTTCATCACCGCGATGTTGTTGAAGGTGCGCGCGGTGGCCACCGCGTTGGAGTAGGCCGCCGCGTCCGCCACCGTCTGCAGTTCGATGCGCTCACGCACCTTCATGGAGAAGGAGAGCGTCATGGTGACCATGAGCACCATCAACAAGGTGCCCAGCACGAACAGCACCAGCGTCTGACCGCGAGACAGGGAGCGCTTCATCGGGGGCAGTCCATGGTGGCGAAGTGGCGCCGCTTGGCGGGCGTCAGCATCCGCATGGTGAAGCTGGTTTCGATGGGGAAGACGTACTCCTCGCGAGCCACCCGCGAGGCCAGCTCGGAGCGGATGTCACCCGCCAGGTTGAGCGGCGTGGAGAACTCCCCCGCGTTCCAGTTGGCGTTGCGCTCCGCGGGCATCAGCGGATTGGCGGCCGTGTAGTCCTGGATGCCCATCTGCGCCATGAACATGCGCGACATCACCCAGTTCGCGAACGGGATGCGCATCGGGTACCAGTAGATGAGCTGCACCTCCAGCCGCCGCAGGTGCCCCGGGTCGTCGAACGCGCGGTCCTGCGGGCCGTCGATACCGCCCCCCACCAGCGCCCGGTTGATCCACACGATGCCGCCGGTGTGCACGCCGTCCAGGCCGCTCCGGTAGCGGTTGTCCCGGCGCGCGCCAAAGGCCGCCGCCAGCTTCGCCGGCGCACCCCCCCCGCCACCATGCCGCACCTCGTCGGTGGCGCTCGACATGCCCAGGAACGAGTGGAACGAGGGCAGCAGCGCGAGGATGGCCGCATGGGTCATCCGCTCGCACTCGCCATGCGCCACGCTGCCCGCCCGGGTCGCCTGGAACGCCGCGTACTGCGCCAGCACGCGCGCCTGCAACATCAGGAACAACTGCAACGTGCCCAGCAACAGGAACACCACCAGCGGCAGGGTGATTGCCGCCTCCACCATGGCTTGTCCTGACTGGCCAACATTCCTTCGAGGGTAGGAATTCATGGCAGCACGCATGTTCCAGGGATTTACCCCCCAGAAGACATACGTCAACTTGCCCGTCGCAAAGGGGCTGTCTCCCAGTCAGCGCTACAGGCCGGGCAGCGCGTGTGTCACGTGTGTCACGGGAATCCCCCGGGGTGCGGCGACCCCAGGGGCGTGGATCAGCGTGATTTCATGCCCTTGGTATCGAGCTGATACTTCTTCACCAGCCGCTCGATGGACTTCCTGTGCAGGCCGCTCTCCCGGGCGGCGCGGGAGAGGTTCCCCTCGCAGCGGGTGAGGACGCTGGTGACGTACTCCCGCTCGAAGTTCTCCAGGAGCTGCTCCTTGGCGTCCTTGAAGGACAGGTGCTCGTTGAAGGGCAGCGGCCCCTCGCGGGCCTGCCCCCGCACCCGGGGCGGGAGACTGGCTGGCTGGATTTCTTCGCCCTCGCTGAACGTGAGCACGTGAGACAGGACGTTCATCAGCTCGCGCACGTTGCCCGGCCACGCGTAGGACATCAGCAGGCTCATGGACTCCGCGGAGAAGCGCTTCTTGCCGTGCTTGAGGACGACCTCCGGGTCCGCGAGGGCTTCCTTGAGGATGAGGGGGATGTCGTCGCGGCGCTGGCGCAGCGGCGGGAGCTGAATCGTAATCACCGACAGGCGGAAGTAGAGGTCCTCGCGGAAGTTGCCCGCCTGAATCTCCTTCATCAAATCCCGGTTGGTGGCGGCGATGACGCGGCAGCTCACCTCGATGACGTCGTTGCCGCCCACGCGGCGCACCTCGTGGTTCTCCAGCACCCGCAACAGCTTGGGCTGCAGGTCCAGGCGCAGCTCGCCCAGTTCGTCCAGGAAGATGGTGCCGCCGTGCGCGCGCTCGAAGGCGCCGGGGCGTCCGCTCACCGCGCCGGTGAAGGCGCCCTTCTCGTGGCCGAACAGCTCGCTCTCGATGAGGTTGGGCGGGATGGCGCCGCAGTCGAGCACCTCCATGGGCGACTTGTTGCGACCCGACAGCTCATGGATGGCGCGCGCCACCAGCTCCTTGCCGGTGCCCGTCTCGCCCTGGATGATGACGGAGACATCGAGCGGGGCGATCTTCTTGATGAGCCCGAATATCTGGCGCATCTTCATGCTCTGGCCGACCATGCCGCACAGCTCGCCGTCGCGGTCCGGCTCGATGGTGACTTCCTCATCCAGCGGCGCGAAGGTCAGCACGGACGAGCCCGCGCGAATCTGCGAGCCCGGTGAGAGATAGGCCCGCTCGATTCTGCGGCCGTCCAGGAACGTGCCGTTGGTGGAGCCCAGGTCCACCAGCAGATAGCCGCGCTCGGTGAACTGGATTTCGAAGTGGTGGCGGCTGGCGGTGCGGTCCTCCACGAGCACCAGGTCATTGCCCGGGTGCGCGCCGCAGCGCAGGCGTTCCTTGTCGCTGACGACGGAGCGTCCGGTGTCCGGCCCGGAGGCCACGGCCAGCCGACACTTGTGGAGCTTCACCGTGGTACGCGGGTCCACCACGAGCGTCTCTCCCAGCAACGGAGAGTGGGCAAGGTCTAACCCGGCGGCATCTCCGGGGCTGGTGTGGATGTCGTCGGGATGCGGATCTGTCGCGCTCATCTGCGTTCGAGGATAGCAAACGCGAACCACGTCACCCGCCCCGTCCGGCGGTACATGGTACGCTCGGGTGCTCCGCCCATGTCTCCCCGAAAAATCCAGCAGAAGAAGGCCCCGGCCACGCCTGGGTCCCCGGCACCCGAGCGCCCCGCGCCGCGTCGTTCACGCGTGAAGAAGACGGTGGCCATCCTGTCCCGGAAGCGCTCGCTCTACTCGACACGCCGGTTGGTGTCCGCCATTCGGGAGCGGGGCCACCGGCCGCTGGTGCTGGACACTCTGCGTTGCTGCCTGCTGCTCGCGCAAGGCGCACCGCGCATGACGTACCGCGGTGTGGAGATGAAGGGCGTGGACGTCGTCGTGCCGCGCATCGGCGCGTCCATCACCGCCTATGGGCTGGCGGTGGTGAATCACTTCGAGATGATGGGTGTTCCGGTACTCAACCCTCCGTCGTCCATCGCGCGCAGCCGAGACAAGCTGCGCGCGCTCCAGTTCCTGTCGCGTTCCGGACTGGACATCCCGCGCACGGTGATGGCGCATGACCGCAGCAACGTGCGCCGGCTGGTGGAAGAGGTGGGTGGGCTGCCCGTCATCATCAAGCTCATCAAGGGCACGCAGGGCGTGGGGGTGATGATCGCTCACACGCTGCCGGAGGTGCAGACCATCCTGGACACGTTCTGGGACCTGGGTCAGGAAATCGTGCTCCAGGAGTTCGTCGCGGAGAGCGAGGGCCGCGACGTGCGCGCGCTCGTGGTGGGCAGTCGGGTGGTGGGCGCGATGCGTCGCAAGGCGAAGAAGGGCGAGTTCCGCTCCAACATCCACCGCGGCGGTGAAGGGCAGGCAATCGAGCTTCCTCCCGCGTACATGGAAGCCGCTGTGCGGGCCGCGAACATCATCGGCCTGGAGGTCGCCGGCGTGGACATGCTGGAGGGCCACGCGGGACCCCGGTTGATGGAGATCAACTCCAGCCCTGGCTTCGAGGGACTGGAGGGCGCCACGGGACGGGACATCGCGGGAGAAATCATCGACCACGCGCTGGCTTACGCCGGGTCGAAGTCGGGCGGTCCGCAGGCCTTCGGAGAGTAGGCACGGAGGGCCGTGGAGGTTGCTCGCATGCCCTGAAGCAAGCGAGCAGCCTGGGCCACAGCTACCTCGCATGCTCCTCAGGAACACAGGAATGCATTCAGCGGCCGAGTGTCATGGGGAGTTGGCAGCAGCGCGGCGTGGCCTCTAATCTGGCGGCCCCCCATGAAAACGCTGCACAAGCCGCTGCAGATCACCGTGTACCAGGATGTGTTGTGCTCCTGGTGCTATCTCGCCGACCTGCGCCTGGACGTCTTGCGCCAGGAGTTGGGCGAAGCCGTCCGCTGGAGCGTGAGGCCTTATCCGCTTCGCGTGCACGATGTGCTTCCCACGGAGCGCGAGAAGCGCGGCCTCGTGGAAGAAGTGCAGCGCGCGCAACGCGAGTCGGACCAGACCGCTCCACTGTTGTCCACGGACCTGTGGCTGGGTGGAGACCCACCGCGCAGCAGCGTGCCGGCACTGGCGGCGCTCGAGGCCGCGCGACTCCAGGGACCGCAGGCGCGTGCCTTCCTCGCGCGGGCCATGCAGCGCGCCGCGTTGGAGCAGGGCGTCAACGTGTCGCGCCCGGACGTGGTGTTCGAGCTGGCGTCGCGCGTGGGCCTGGCGATGAACGAGTTCTCCGCCGCGTTCCGCTCCGAGGAGACGCGCCGGCTCATCCTGGATGAGCACCGCGACGCGACGGGCCGCGGCGTGCGCGGCGTGCCCACGCTCGTCATTGGCGGGCGGTGGATGCTGTGCGGTCTGCGCGAGCTGACCGAGTACCGCGAGCACATCCTGGCCTGCATGGGCCGGGTGGCCACGCCCCGCTCGGGTTCCTCCGAGCGGCTGGTGCACTGACGCACGTCCCGCACCGGGGCCCGCATCCCTTCGCGGGCCCCGACGAGCGACGTCAGACTTCTTCCGCGCCCTTGCTGAGCGACAGGTAGAGGCCGGAGAGCATCAGTTGGAAGAAGGCCAGGGCGGGGATGCCCGGCAGACAGCACAGGAAGATGCCCACGATGAAGATGACGGCGCCGATGAACAGGGTGCCGAGCATGCCCAGGCGCTGCCCCTGAGCGGCGGCGAAGCAGCGCTTCAGCGTCTCCACGGGCCCCGGGTTCTCCGCATCCACGAGCGCCGGCTGCATGAGCACCAGCGGCATGACGAGCCAGAGCCCCGGGAAGATGTAGAGCCCGGCGCCCACGACGAACGCCACCACGAGCACGTGCGGCGGCGTGTTCGAAATCACTGCGTTGATCGCCTCCTCCGACGAGCCCACCTCGGCGAGCGACACCCCCGACATCCCGACGAACACCGCGAGCGCGGCGCCGAAGCAGAGGATGATGACGGGGAGCATCACCGCGAACGACAGCAGCAGGGTGAGCAGGTAGGGCACCAGCTTGGAGAGCTGGGAGAACATCCGCCCCAGGTCGGCGCGCTGACCCTGGAGCACGTCCAGGCACATGCGGGTGATGCCGAGGGTGCCCATGCCCTGGATGACCCACGACAACACGGTGCCCACGATGACCATCAGCACGGTGACGGTGGTGCTGCCCGACAGCCCGCCGATGAAGGACAGAATCTGGGAGACGAAGCTGCCCACCATCGCGGCCGCGAAGAAGAGGATGGCGCCCACGCTGAGCATCACCCACTCGCGCTTGAACCGCTCCCAGCACACCTCCAGCAACCCGCCGACGGACCAGTTGTGGCGGTCCAACGGGAAGGCCTGACCCAGGCCCTCGCGCTCACGACAGGTGGGACAGTGCACCTGCGTGCCGCCCTCGCTGCACGTGTCGCACATGAAGTTGCCGCAGCGCGTACAGGTCCGCTGCGCGAGGTGATCCGGGTGCAACGGGCACATCGCCCCCCTGCCCCGACCAAAATCCGATTCCGACATGGGTGCCCTTCTCCTCGCGCGACGGGTCCAGAAAGCCCCGGCGCTCGCATCGCGCTCACACCGCACCTACACCAGCCGGCACGGTGTTCACCAGGGCACACCCCCGGTTAAAGAGGGAGCAGGCGGGCAAGAAGGAGTCCGGCGTGAATTTCCTTCCGGGCCGCCCGTCTTCAGCCCGTGGTCGCGAAGAGGGACTGGCTGGAAGTGCCCTTCGCACGGGAGACTCGTCACATGCGCCGACTGCTCGCACTCGCCATCCCTCTTGCCCTGATGATGGGGACGGGCTGCTACGCCCACTATCACGGCCCCGCCGCCCGCCGCCCCGTGGTGGCGGTGGTGGACTACCGGTTCTCGGGCGACCACCCCATTCCGGACCACGACGGTGGCGGCTGGTGCCCGTACGACCACGTCCACACGCACGGCTACCGCCCGGCCGAGACGCACTACGTCTACACGGACGACGTCTACTACTACCAAGGGCCGACGATGGTCTGGTACTGGGACTTCCACCTGGATCCGCTCGGGGCGTCGTGCGGCCTGCACGGGCGTCACTCGCACGACTACTACCCGAACGCGGGCCGGGCGTACCGCTGGGAGCGCAACCGCGGCTACGTGTATGACCGGACCCACGCCGCCTCCGCGGGCTACGGCTACAGCCGGGCCAGGTCGCGCCCCGCTTCTCGCGGCTCCGTGTCTCGCAACGACGACCGTCCCTCGAACCGGCCTCCTCCCTCCGGCACCGGCTGGGGCACCCAGCCTCCTCGCGGCGGCTCCCGATACGACGGGGACAACAACGGCGGCGGCTGGGGCGGCGGGAACAACTCGGGCGGCAACAACGGCGGTGGTTACGGCCGGGGCAACAGCGGGCGGGACAGGGATGATGACCGCGGCGGCTCGCGTCCCGGGCGCGGCCAGGGGCGAGACCGCGATGACGACAACAACGGCGGTGGCTGGGGCAGCTCCGGCGGCGGCAACAACGGCGGCTACGGCAACAACGGCGGGACGCCTCCGGGCGGCAGTGGCTCCAGCGGTGGCAGCTCCGGTGGTGGCTACGGCAACAGCGGCGGTGGCAGCTCGGGTGGCGGCAGCTCCGGTGGTGGCGGGTACAACGGCGGGACTCCTCCGAGCGGCAGTGGCTCCGGTGGCGGCAGCTCCGGTGGTGGCTATGGCCGAGGCAATCGCGACAACGACAACGACCGCGGAAACAGCAGCAACGGGAGCAGCGGTGGCGGACGCGGGAGCAGCAGCGGCGGCAGCAGCAGTGGAGGAAGCAGCAGCGGCGGCTGGGGCAGCGGTGGCGGACGCAGCAGCAGCGGCAGCAGCAGTGGCGGGAGCAGCGGCGGAGGCCGGAGCTCCGGTGGAAGCTGGGGCAGCGGTGGCGGCAGCAGCGCCCCGAAGAGTTCGGGTGGCGGCTCGTCGGCGCCGGGTGGTCGCGGTGGTTCCAGCAACTCCAAGGACAACAAGGGCGGCTGGCGCTGAGCCCACGGGCGGCACCCCCGCCCTCCACGGCTGATGGATTTCCGACACCGGGCTGCGTCCCTCGTGCTTCCCAGGCGAGTGACGGCCCGGTGTCTGTGTTTGCGGCGTCGGACAGGGGACGGAGCGTTCGCGGGTGGATTGCCGCTCGACGGGGGCATGGAAATGTTGCCGACCGATGAAGCGCCCAATCCTGCTGGCATCCTGTGTACTTCTCGGGCTCGTGTCGTCCGGCTGCGGCTCCGGCGGACCTGCTCCGGACCCCGGCTTCCAGACCGATGACGCCGAGTCGGTGGACCTGGACAACCTCCGCATCCGCGTCAGCGGGCAGGCGCAGGTGCTGCCCGAGGCCGCGCGACTGCTCACGTCCCTGGGACAACCGGTGCCCTCGCTCGGCGGCATGCCCGTCGCCATCGAGGAGCCGCTGCGCGTGGCGGTGAATGACCTCAATGCGACGTTCGGCACGGGCGCCATCGCCGAAGACGGCGCCTTCGCCGTGGCGGAGGTCCCCGTGCGCGAGGTGCACCAGGGGCTGGCCGTGGGACTCAACGGCCCGGGCTTCGTGCGCACAGTCACCGTCGTCTACGACAGCGTCTTCACCGGCGCGCGGCCTCGCACGGATGTCATTGAAGCGAGCGCCTGGGCCCTGCCGGAGCAGTTCCACGACGCGCTGTGCACGGCCATGGGTGAGCCGCTGCTGCGCGGCCACACGGAAGACCGGGCCCGCACCCTTCGCGACGCGGGCTTCGCGCTGGGCCGCGTCGTCGACGAGAACGGCCAGCCTCGCGCCGGCGTGCGCGTGGTGCCGGACCGGAGCGAGCTGACGGAGCGCATCTACTACCCGACCTCGGACCTGAACGGCGTCAACCAGGCGGGCACCTCCGCGGAGGGCCTGTTCCTCTACGTTCACACCGCCAGGGACGCGGAGACGTTCCGGCTGGGCGTGGAGGGCGAGGACACCTACGTGGCTCGCAACGTGGCGGTCGCTCCCGGTTGGGGCCTGGTGCTCACCCTGTACCCCGGACTGCATCCGCCCCCGTGAGCGGCACTCAGGCGGGCACCCTGCCCCGCCGTGCGACGCGCGAGGGGGCGCGCATGCGCATCCATGTCCCGGACAGGTGCGTGAGGAACGAGGCAGCGGGCCGCCGCGCGTGACACGGCCGCCCACCCTTGGCGGAAGCACCCGTGTGTTCCGGGGGGACGCCGATGAATCGGACCTGGAGGGCCCAGTCCCGCAGCCAGGCCATGGCCCGCGCGCTCGCATGGGTCGCGGTGGCGGGCGCGCCTCTGCTGGGGCTGCTCTCGCTCGCCGGCTGGGCCGTCTTCGCGCACTCACCGTGGCCAGAAGCCGCGGGCATGCCCATGACAGCGCCACGGACGGGCGTCGCGCTGGTGCTCGGAGGCGTGGCGCTCGGGCTGTACCTGCC
>NZ_JABUMQ010000178.1:0-22722 GCF_013336645.1 Myxococcus sp. CA039A
TCAGATGGGTATAAGAGACAGGCCCCGCCGCCGTGCGCCGCGCGCGGCGGTACACCTCCGCCCAGGACAGCGACTCCTCGCGCTCGGCCGCGTCGACGAACGTCAACTGGAAGGGCGTCCGGCTGGCCGCCGAGAGCATCGCGTTCACCGTGGGGAACCGCACCTTCGGCAACGTCGGACCTCTCACGAGCGGACCTCCGTCGGCGTGCGCGCCGTCGTGGCGACGCGGCGCTCCACCAGCTTCGCCAGGTCCGCCACCGTGCGCACCCCCTGCGCGTCCTCCTCCGACAAGCGGATGCGGAAGCGGTTCTCCAACCCCACCGCCAGCACCGTCAGCCCCAGGCTGTCGAGTTGCAAGTCCCGAACGAGGTCGTGCTGGGGCTCCACCACGCCCTTCCACTCCAGCTCATCGGCGGCGATGCGACGAATCTCCGCCAGGACTTCCAGTTCGAGCTCAGCCACGGGGCACCTCGGGAAGGAAACGGGGGCGGTGGGAGAAGGCGCGCGCATACGCGTCCCCCAGCGCCGCTTCCTCCGCGCGGATGCGCACGGAGAGCAGCACCAGGTTTCCCACCGAAAAGAACACGGCCGTCCACCACGCGCCGTGGATGAGCGGCACACACGCCAGCTCCAGCACCACCGCGACGTAGTTGGGGTGACGCAGGAAGCGATACGGCCCGCCCACCACCGGCGGCAGGTCCGGCACGACGATGATGCGAGAGTTCCAGCGCGGGCCCAGCGTGGAGATGGCCCAGTAGCGCAGCCCCTGCGCCACCACCGCGCCGCCCAGCGCCGCCCCGCTCCAGCCCCCCAGGAAGGGCCGGTGCAGAAGGAACACCTCCGCCACGCACGCCGCGAGGAAGAGCGAGTGGAACACCACCATGAAGCGGTAATGGCGCTGTCCCGTCTCCACCCCGCCCCGAGCGAAGGCCCACGCGGCGTTGCGCTTGGAGAGCACCAGCTCCACCAGCCGCTCCACCCCGAGCAGGCCCATGTACCCCAGGAAGACGGCCTGTGTGGCGGTCACCATCGCAAGAGCACCATCTCCGCGCAGAAGCCCGGGCCCATGGCCATCATCAGTCCGTACTCTCCGGGCTTCGCCGTCACCTTCTCCAGCGTCTCCCCCAGCACGAACAACACTGACGCCGAGGACAGATTCCCCACTTCGCGCAAAGACGCCCACGAGCGCGCCAGCGCGTCCTTGTCCAGCTCCAGCGCCTCCTCGAAGGACTCCAGCACCTTGGGCCCGCCGGTGTGCGCCACCCAGTGACGGATGTCACCGCGCTTCAAACCCTGGGACGCGAGGAAGCCGTCCACGTTGCCCTGGATGTGGTCCTTCACCAGCTGGGGCACCTTCGCGGACAGGACCACCTTGAAGCCGGAGTCGACGACGTCCCAGCCCATGATGCGCTCGGAGTCCGGATAGAACACCGAGCGCGACGCCACCACCCGGGGTCCCTTCGCGCCTGGCGCCTGGGCGCCCCTCAGCACCGCGCACGCCGCGCCGTCGCCGAAGAGGCCGGAGGCGATGATGTTGGGGATGGACAGGTCCTCGCGCTGCAGCGTCAGCGAGCACAGCTCCGCGGAGACGACGAGCGCGGTGTGCGTGGGGAAGGCGCGCAGGTAGTCCGCCGCCCGCGCCATGCCCGCCGCGCCCGCGACACAGCCGAGCCCGAAGATGGGCGTGCGCTTGAAGTCCTCGCGGAAGCGCAGCCGGTTGGCCAGCCGGGCCTCGATGCTGGGCGTGGCGATGCCCGTCACCGTGACGAAGAAGACGTGGTCCACGTCGGCCGGCGCCAACCCCGCATCATCCAGCGCCTGTCGCACCACGACTTCGCTGAGCGCCGTGGCCTCGCGAATCCAGGCGTCATTGCGCTGCTGGAAGGTGACCAGGGCCGGATACGCGTCGATGGGCAACGCCAGGTAGCGGCCTCCCACCTGCACGGCGCGGTGCAGGTCCTCCAGCCGCTCCAGGTTGAAGTGCCGTTTGGCCCACAGCTCCCGGAAGGCCGCGATGAGCTGCTCCTGCGAGGCGTAATGAGGCGGGAGTGCGCGCCCCACCGAGCGGATGAAGGGCGCGCTGCTGTCCTGGCCGGATGCGCTGTACATGAAGGTCTCGGGTCCGTGCGGCGGTCAGGAGGACACGCTTAGCTGGAACTCGGGACAGACGCGATATGCCTCGCACCCACTTGAACGAGTCCTGACGCCTCGCTCGCCTCGTAATGTCGCGCGGTCGACGGCGAATTCCTCCCCAGGGAAGGGGAGGCTGGACTCCCTGTCACACCCCGGACAGCACCTCCCCGCCCGCAACCTTGGACATGCCTTGGGCAAGGGCTAGCGTGGGCGAGGATGCGTCCACTGCATGTCGTTCTCTGTTCGCTGCTGCTCGGAGCCACCGCGTGTGGCCACTCCGCCCGCATTCCCTCGCTGCCCGCGAGCCATGGGCACCTGTCGCGCGCCATGGCCCACTACCTGGACCCGCGGACCGAGGACTCCAGGCTCTTCGGATCCGTCGTCAGCCCGCCCGGAGACTCCGCGCCGACCACCGAGGTGGAGCCCGAGCAGGCCCCCAGTGTCTTCGCGGAAGCGGTCCAGAAATTGTCGGGCACGCTCACCCAGGAGCAGTTCCGCCAGGCCTCCGCGGGCATCGGCGCCGCGTGCAGGGCAGGCTTGAAGGAAGCGTGCGACTACCTCCGCACGCGGTTCCAGCCACCCAAGCGCATCGCGGGCCAGGCACCTGTGGTTCCGCTGGAAGCCCGCCTCAACAAGGGGGTGGCCATCGTCGTCCTCACCGCCCTCCTGGGGGCGGACGGGCAGGTCCGGAACATCCGAGTGGTGGAGTCCGCGCCGTATGGAGTCACGGAGGCCCTGGTCGCCTCGGTGCGGACGATGCGGTACAAGCCGGCGAATCTGGCGGGACACCCGGTCGAGACGGAGTACGTCTTCCAATTCAACACGATGCTCAGCGACGTGGAGCTCACGGCCCAGGAGGAGCTGGACTGGGCGCGGACTCGGACCGAGCAGTTTCCGACCAGCCCCGCGGCCTGGGCGCATCTGGCCCGGGTGCTCGCACGGGACAATCCAAAAGACGCCACGTACGAGAAGGCGCTGCGCCAGTTGAACCGCCTGTCGCCCAGGTACTGGTGGGCCGCGACGGAGTTGGCGTGGCTGCATGTCCAGGCCGGCCGTTACGTCGAGGCCGAGCCCCTGACGCACACGGCGAAAGAGACCGCGTCCCACAATTCCTATGTGCTGGAGACAGCGGCTCGGGTGGCCTACCACCGAGGCCGCTGCGAGGACGCGCTGCGCGAGCAGCAGCAGGCCATCGCGAAGCTTCCGGCCGAGTGGCCCAAGGAGGAGCAGGAGCGCTTCCAGCGTGCGCTGACCGAGTACCAGCGCCAGTGCCCCTCAGGGACGCCCGCGCCGACACCTCAGCGGGCACCTGCTCCCCAGGATTCAGCGCCCCAGCAGCACACCTCCGCCCAGGGCTCCTGACTCGACTCGGGCTCGCGTGGCCTCGGCCTCGCGGGGCGAGGCTCACGCCCCGGCGATGACGTTTCGTCCAAAGCCTCCAGCTCGATGCGATGCCGCGACGCACGCGCTCCCGGCGACGTGGCCTTTGTCCGGGGGCACCAGCTCGACGCGGGGCCACGACGCGCGCCCCAGCGAGGCGGCCTTCGTCCGGGGAGCCCGGCTCGATGAGAGGCCTCGACGCGCGCCCCAGCGAGGCGACCTTCGTCCGGGGGCGCGGCTCGACGAGAGGCCGCGACGCGCGCGGCCCCAGCGGTGACGTCTCAAGCCAGGTCAGGTTTCGCTCAGGCCAGGAGCCGCCACACCGCGCTCACCGCACGGAGTCACGGCGCACCACGACTGCCCGCCGAAGCGCCTGCCTCGGACGTGCACCGAGCGCAAGCAACGCCAGCACCAGCGCCATCCAGCCAGGTCCGCTCGGCGCCGCGCTACAGCCCCCTTCGTCCTCGGGGTCCTCGGGCTCGGGCGTCACGTCGACACACGGCGCACCCGCGGGGTCCGCCGTGAGGCAGAGCGTCCCGTAGCGGCCCACGCCCTCGTGGCGACCATCCACCACCGCGATGATGACCTCGCTCGCATCCGACGCGTCCACCTTCGCGGACAGCGCGCCCGTCCCCTCCGCGCGTGACACGCGGAGCACCGATGTATCCGTCACCGCCGCCACCAGCAGGTGCAGCTTCGCGGGGTCCTCACCGGCCTTGAGCACATACGTGGCCAGCACCTCCGCGGAGCCACCCGGGACCGTGAAGTAGCGCGTCGACGCGGTCGTCACCCGGACATCCGCCTCCTCGGTGGGCAACGTCCGGGCCGACGGCGCGAGCCCGTCATACCCGCCCCCTCGCGCATAGCCCTGCTCGACGCGCGCCCGCGCGCCCGTGGAGAGGTTCCACTGCGAGAACTCGGCGAAGGCCGTGTCGAAGTCCGCGCCCCACTCGCGACGCAGCACCGTGTCCAACAAGATGGCCCAGGGCGCCGTCGGCGCGACGAGGCTCTCCTGCCACATCGCCAGAATGACCCTGTCACCGAAGCGCTCACCCAGGTACTGGAAGAACACCCCCGCGCCATAGCTGAACGACGCGGCCGGCCCCGTCGGGTCCAACACGAGGCTGCGGTCCGTCCGGGACAGATACGACGACGTGAACTGCTCCAGGTCATCGAGCGTCGCGTCGAAGCGCTCGCTGGCCCACACCGCCGTGCCCTCCGACGCCACGCTGCCCAGCCCCGGCCGATAGGCCGCCTGCACCGCGTGGAAGAACTCGTGGCTGGCCAGGATGCTCACCGCCTCCTCGAAGGAGGGATAGTCGTACCCCGCGAAGTCGTTCTCCTGGAGCATGTGCCCCGCGCACTTCTGGTCCGCGCTCTCGCAGCCATCCAGCCGGAACGCGCCATCCGCCCGGCCCGCGAAGTCCACCAGGTACACATCGAACAACCCATCACCGCCGTTGTCCGCCCCCACCGACGCATCGTCGCGCGGCAGGAGGAACCCCAGCCCGACATAGAAATCCGCGACGCGCTCATAGGCCCGCCCGACGACGTCCACCGCGTCGGGCACGCCATTGCCATCCGTGTCGCCCGGCGGCACCGCGTTGAGCCCGACGCGCGAGAAGTGGACCCGGAAGCGCCCCCCCGGGGACACCGCCGACTCCACCTGCTCGTCCACGCCGAAGCTCGGCGGCACCGCCTGGGGTGAGGTGGGGCGCGCTCCAGCCTGCTGCCCCGCTCGCGACCCGGCGAACGTCTCCGGAAGCTCATGCGGCTCCCTCGATGCCTGCACGGGGCCACAACCCAGGGGAAGAAG
The DNA here is from genome assembly GCF_013336645.1 of Myxococcus sp. CA039A. NCBI lineage: Bacteria > Pseudomonadati > Myxococcota > Myxococcia > Myxococcales > Myxococcaceae > Myxococcus > Myxococcus sp. CA039A. The sequence continues at coordinate 5,330 of NZ_JABUMQ010000178.1, forward strand.
CAGGAGCCACGCCCCGAGCCTCATGGCAGGAACGCCCACTTGATGCGGATGGAGCCAGAGCCGCTCGGCTGCGGCACCGAGTGCGTCTCGTTGCAGACCTGCTGCGCCGCAGGCTCGTAGTACCCCGTCACCTCCAGCTTCACGTGACGGCCGTCCGCCAGCCGGACGATGAAGATGCGACCCGTCATCTCCACGCAGCTCTGGTACGTCCAGAAGCCACCCAGGAGCGTCGCGGGCCCGCCCAGACCGGAGTCGTCGGGGATGAGCGTGCAGGTGGAATCAAACCACGCCTCCGTCTTGAACTCCCCGGCCGCGCTCTTCGACGTCACCGAGGCGAACGTCGTGCCCTCGGGCGTGTTCGCCACCGAGACGCAGGACGGCCCGGACGTGCCGCTGTTGACGCGCATCGTGTAGCGACGCACCGCCAGGTCCCACTCCGTCGACGCGAGCGCCGCCTGGTCACTCACCTGCACCTGCGTCAGCCCCGTCGGCGTGAAGCGCAGGTACGTATAGGACATCGTCGGCGTCAGGCCACCCGCGCGCGAGTCCACGAAGGTGTGGAACTCACCGGCCGTCGTCCCCTCCTCGCGAACCTCACCCGTGGAGACCGCCGTCAGCAGCGTCAGCCGGTCGATGGTCTGCTCGGTGCAGGTCACCTGGCTTGCTTCACAGACCTCCGGCTCGGGCTCCACCTTCGGGTCGTCCTCGCCGCAGCCCGCAAGCAACGCCAGCGACATCCCCACGGCCACGAGGACCCACAACCCCTGCTGTCCGGCGCGCCTCGGCAACGCCTGCTCGTTATCGCTCATCATTCCCTGATTCCTCTCCCTGTGCGGACTGCGTGACGTGACTCCCAGAGCACTCGACTCCGGGTTTTCTTGTCGAGGGCCCCGCCGCGCTCTCCGACGCTCAGGCACCACTTCCACGCTTCCGCGAAGCACTGCCCACTCGACAGGACGACAGTCTACTTGATAACGATTCTCATTTTCAATATTAAAGATTGAACACCGGAACCCCGACGGAGAGAGCCATGCCGGAGATGCCCGCGGTCCTCGCGAACACGTTGATGCCCTGGTTCGCGAAGCCCTCGCACGTCGCCCGGGTGGAGACGCTGGCGCCCCGGTTGCGTCGGGTGCGCTTCGAGGGAGAGTCCCTGCGTGGTGTCGTCCACGAGCCCGGGCAGGAGGTGGAGTTCCGCGTCAGCGAGACGGCGTTCCGCCACTACACTCCGTCGATGATGGACCCGGTGACGGGGGCGATGGAGGTCGTCTTCTTCCTGCACGGGCAGGGGCCCGGCAGCGCGTGGGCCGAGGCGCTCCAGCCGGGAGACACGGCGGACATCCTCGGGCCCGGAGGCCGGCTCGGCGTGGACGAGGAGGCCCCCGCGCACGTGTTCCTGGGCGACGAGACGTGTCTGGGGTTGTTCCAGGCGATGATTCGCGCCCTGCCCTCACCGCTGAGGCTGCTGGGCGCCATCGAGGTGGAGCCGGGAGCGGAGGACTGGCTGGAGCGGGTGGGCGTGCCCCTGACGGCCGTCACGCGCGAGCACGGACAGCCGCGAGGCGAGGCGCTGCGAGCGTGGCTTGGGCGCAACGTGCTTCCGGGCGCGACGTGTTACCTGGCCGGGCACGCGGGCTCCATCGTCACGCTGCGCAAGGAGCTGCTGGAGCGGCACGGCGTCTCGCGCCGCTCCGTGCGCAGCAAGGCCTACTGGGCGGACGGCAAGCGCGGGCTCTGAGGCCCGCGGCTCACTCGAAGCGGTAGCCCTTGGGCACCACGACGATGCCGCTCTCGGTGACGGTGAAGCCGCGCGCCCTGTCGGCCTCCAGGTCGTAGCCCACCTTCGCGTTGGGAGGCACGCGCACGCCCTTGTCGATGATGGCGTTCTTCACCTGCGCGTGCCGGCCGATGTCCACCTCGTCGAAGATGACCGAGCGCTGCACGCTCGCGTAGCTGTTCACCCGCGCGCGGCGGAAGAGGATGCTCTCGCGCACCACGCCGCCGGAGATGATGCAGCCGCCGGCCACCATGGAGTTGAGCGCGCGCCCCACCCTGTCCCCGGCCTCGTGGACGAACTTGGCGGGCGGGCTGTACTCGCTGGCGGAGCGCAGCGGCCACTCGGCGTTGAAGATGTCGAACTCCGGGTTCACCGACACCAGGTCCATGGACGCCTCGTGGTACGCGTCCAGCGTTCCCACGTCGCGCCAGTAGGTATTGGGCGCCGTCTGGCCGGGGATGGGGTTCTTGGCGAAGTCGTAGGCCTGGATGTGATAGCCGTCACGCAGCGCGCGCGGCAGCACGTCCTTGCCGAAGTCGTGCTGTGAGCCCTCCGTCTTCGCGTCCACTTCCAGCAACTCCGCGAGCACCTTGCTGCGGAAGATGTAGTTGCCCATGCTGGCCAGCGCGGTGTCCGGCCGGCCGGGGATGGCCTTGGGGTCCTTGGGCTTCTCCTGGAACTCCGTCACCCGGCCCCGCTCGTCCACCTGCATGACGCCGAAGCGGTGCGCGTCCGCCAGGGGCGTGGGGTACGCGGCGATGGTGATGTCCGCGCGCTGGGACTCGTGCTGCTCCAGCATGTGCGCCACGTTCATCTTGTAGATGTGGTCGCCGGAGAAGATGGCCATGTGCTCGGGGCGGTGGTTCTCCACCAGATGCATGTTCTGGTAGATGGCGTCCGCGGTGCCCCGGTACCAGACGGGCCCCAGCTCCTCGTACAGGTACATCTGCGCGGGCACGAGGGTGATGAAGTAGTCCGACAGCAGCACCGAGCCGAAGCGCCAGCCGCGCTGGATGTGCTCCGTCAGCGACTGCGCCTTGAACTGCGTCAGGACGTAGATGGAGTAGATGCCGGAGTTGATGAAGTTGTTGAGCGCGAAATCGATGATGCGGTACTTCGAACCGAAGGGCACCGCTGGCTTCGAGCGCCTCAGCGTGAGCGGCGACAACCGAGTTCCCTGGCCTCCGGCCAGCACCATGCCGAGGATGCGCGTACCCATGCTGAGATGTCTCCCTGAGTGGCCCCCAGTATAGGGCTCCACGAAGGGTTGTCCGTTTTCACGGCGCGCGCCCCACCAGAAGTCCTCGTGCGTCAACGCGCGGGGCCACGAGGGCAGGTCCGACTCAGGTGGCGTCCTTCGAGGGACGGACGGAGAAGCCGTTCAGCAGCGAGCCGCCGGCCATGAGCGCGATGCCGAGGAACGACAGCCAGGGTCGCACCGGGAGTTGTTGCCGCGCACCCAGGATGACGGCGAGGCCCACGAGGCTGAGCACGAAGGGGGCATAGCCCTTGCGCGGCGCTCGCCGCAGCATGAGCCCCAGGTGGACGCCCGAGAGCCCCAGCAGCACGGGGAAGAGCCACTCCACGGCGGGCGCGCTCGCCAGCCCGACGCTTCCGAACAGGCTGAGGTACGCGGCCCAGCACATGGCGCACTTGGGGAAGAACGCCATCAGGACACTCAAGAACACGGTGAGGACCGAGCGCGCCGTCACACCGGACAGCGGGTGCTCCGCCTCCTCCTGCGGTCCGGACACGCGTCACCTCCAGCCCGTGAGACGTTGCGGGAAAGACTGTCGAAGCAAGCGCTGGAGCACCTGCGTTCGACAGGGGTTGTCCTCCCTGCCTAGCCTGCGCCCCTGGCGGCCCGTGCCGAGGCACGGCGGACACATTCGCACTCACGGAGCATGACCATGCGGGGACAGTGGCTCAAGCAGCTGTGCGGAGGGCTGACCGTGATTGTCGGACTGGCGACGCAATCCCTTGCGGCAACTCCTTCCCAGACAACACCCGCGCGCGTGGGGCCCGTGCTGGTCAACGTGGAGGCCCGCGCCGGACAGGACCTGTCGGGTGCATGGCACTGGTCCGTGGACCCGTACCGAGACGGCCTCGCGGGCTTCCATGGCGCGGAGGCCGGCCCCGGGCACCGTCGCCATGACGACGTCGATGTCGATGCCGTCACGCGCGCGAATCCCCAGGCGCTCTACGAATACGACATGCGTCGCTCGCCGGTGGTCCACCTGCCCGCCTCGTGGATCTCCCACGACGAGACGATGCGCTACTACGACGGGCTCGTCTGGTACCAGCGGACCTTCACCGCGACCAAGGCTCCGGGCCAGCGAGCGTTCCTGCGCTTCGGCGCCGCGGACTACGTGGCGCGTGTGTATTTGAATGGCAAGTCCGTGGGGATTCACGAGGGCGGCTTCACGCCCTTCGCGTTCGAGGTGACCTCCTTGCTGCGCACGGGGGAGAACCAGGTGACGGTCGGCGTCGACTCCGTGCGCTCCGCCGACACCGTGCCGCCCACCGTCACCGACTGGGAGACCTATGGCGGCCTCACCCGGCCCGTGCGCCTGGTGCTGACGCCGGCCACGTACATCGACGATGCGTGGGTGCGCCTGGGCGACGACGGCCGCCTCCGCGCGACGGTGCGGCTCCAGGGCACGCGGCCCGGGGACACCGAGGTGCGGGTGCGCATCCCCGCGCTGTCCCTGACGTTGAAGGGACGCACCGGCGCGGATGGGAGCTGGACGGGCGATGCGGCGGAGCCCTCCGCCCTGAAGCGCTGGAGCCCAGAACAGCCTTCGCTCTACGAGGTGACGGTGGAGGCCGGCGAGGACCGGTTGGTGGACCGCATCGGCTTCCGGACGTTGGAAGTGAAGGGCCACGACATCCTGCTCAATGGCAAGCCTGTCTTCCTGCGCGGCATCAGCCTGCATGAAGAGGAGCTGGGCAAGAACCCCACCCGCGCCATGACGCCCGGGGCGGCGCGCGCGCTGCTCGGAGAGGTGAAGCACGGACTGCACGGCAACTTCGTGCGGCTGGCCCACTATCCGCACTCGGAGGTCATGACACGCATGGCGGACGAAATGGGGCTGCTCATCTGGAGCGAGATTCCCGTCTACTGGCGCGTCAACTTCGCCCGGGGCGAGACGCTGGAGACCGCGCGGCGGATGCTCGCGGAGAACATCCTGAGGGACCGCAACCGCGCCTCCATCGCGTTCTGGAGCGTGGCCAACGAGACACCCGTGAGCGACGCGCGCAACGCCTTCCTGGCGCGACTCGCGGCAGATGCGCGAGCGCTCGACGACACGAGGCTGGTGACGGCGGCGCTGCTCATCGACCGTGTCCAGGAGAAGGGCCAGTCGGTGATGGTGGTGAAGGACCCGCTGGTGAGCCACCTCGACGTGGCGGCGGTGAACACCTACAACGGCTGGTATTCCGACGACGCGCTGGCGGACCTGCCGGGCATCGGCTGGCGCAACGACACGGGCAAGCCGCTCGTCTTCTCCGAGTTCGGCGCCGACGCCCAGGCGGGATTCCACGAGCCCGGGCTGAAGCGGAAGTTCTCCGAGGAGTTCCAGGCCGAGTACCACCGGCAGACGCTCGCGATGAGCGAGAAGGTGCCCTCGCTGCGCGGCCTGTCGCCCTGGGTGCTGAAGGATTTCCGCTCGCCCCGGCGCCAGCATCCCGTCTACCAGCAGGGGTGGAATCGCAAGGGACTGCTCTCGGAGACGGGCCAGCGCAAGCAGGCCTTCGACGTCCTCGCCGAGCACTACCGCAAGTTGGAGGCACGGCAGGCCCAGCCCGAGCAGGCCCGCGCGCCCTGACAGCGTGCACACGGATCGCATCGTCGTCCCTGCCCAGTGCCTCGCGCCCATGGTGAATACCGTCCAGCACAGGGCCTCCCTCGGACTCGGAGGCCACTGCTGGCGTGAGGAGGCACCGCGCTACTGGGGCCGCAGTCGCTGGATGAGCTGCTTCGCGCTGAACGGCGTCGTCGAGGTATCGACGTCCGCGTCCCCCGTGAGGGAGACCTCGCCCGTGGGGTGGTACGTCAGCTCCCACGCGGCTCCGTGGAAGGGCCCGATTCCCGCGCCCCAGAGTCGACTTCCTGCCGGAGAGTAGAGCCCGAGCACTCCATCCGTGCCGCCGAACTGGACCTCGGGCGGCGGACACGTGGCGTCGCACGCCCCCAGCACCGCGACACCCAGTGGTCCCGTGGAGACGTCCTTCAACCAGGCCCCCAGCAGCGTCATCCAGCGCTCCTCTCCGGTGAGCGAGTACGCCGCGATGTTGCCGCGTCCCCAGATGCCTCCCGGATAGTCCTGTCCCTTGAAGCGCATGGTCCCCGAGAAGCTGCCCACCGCGACGATGTCGTCACCGAGCGCCGCGACGGCATAGAAGCCACCGGGGGCCTCCGGGTACTCGCGGAACCAGCGGTGCGGACCGTTCCGGGCGAACTTGGACACGAAGGCCACCCGCTCCGGCGAACGGTTGAAGACATAGCGCCACCCCACGACGACGACGCCATCGTCCGAGGAGGTCTTCAGGTCCATGACCTCCACGCGGTCACCCCTGCCACCAATGGCGCGGTCGAAGACGTAGTCGCCATTCGCGTCGAACTTCGCGATGTAGCCCTGCCACCCCGGGACCTCCAGCACCCACCGGACGCCGCCGCCCACGTTGCAGTTCAGGCCCACCTGGCCTCCGAGCCACACCGCGCCCTGCGAGTCGACCGCCACCGCGCGGATGCCCAGTTCGTCACACAAGGCGTGCCGCCACAGCAGCGTCCCCGCTGGAGAGAACTTCGCCACGAACGAGCGCTTGCCCAGCGCGCCATCTCCCAGGTCCATCGTCTCCGGCGCATGGCCCGCCATCAGGATGTTGTCGGAGGCATCCACCACCAGGTCCGGGAACGAATAGAAGTCCGACTCGGCGGGCTGGAGCTGCGCCACGGGCCACGCGAAGACCTTGCGCCAGACCTCCTGTCCGAGTGGATTCAGCTTGAGCAGCTCCAGCGTGCGCTGGGAGCCGTTTCGCCAGTAGCTCGCCAGGGTGAGCACGTTGCCCCCGCTGTCCCGCACGATGCGCGAGGAGCGCGTGTTGCCGCGATAGATCATGCCCGTGTCCAGCACCTGCCACGCCCGCACGCTCGGCGGTCCCACGGCCTCCTGGGATGCCATGGGGCGCCCCACGTCGTCTCCCCAGGTGTCCGGCGTCATGCCCTCCTCGGGTTGCCCGCAGCCCGAGAGCACCACCCAGCCCAGCAGCACCACGCCGAGCGTGACTGTCTTCGTTCGCAAACTCCGCATCACCTGACTCCTTTTCCATGCACGGGGGCACGCCCCAGGCGCTCGCTCAGCGAAGGGGGCTTCACGGAGTTGTGAGGCACACGCCGGGAAACAACCCCCGGGCCCGGGGCGCACACGACGGGTTGTTCAATCCAAGGCGTGGCGCGGGCCGGGAGCACCTCCAGGCACGCCGGCCAGGGAGCCACATCCCGCGGGCCTCGCCCGTGCAGGCAACTCCGTCGGCCTCGCCCCGAGGATGAGGTTCAGAGCGCGAGCACCGCGGGTTCGGGGCGCCGCGCATCGCCATCGCGGGCGGCGGCGGTCCTGAATCCGACAGGTGCCGGGGTGGCTCAGGCTTGAAGCGAAGCGCCACGCCGGGCGACGAGCACGCGCAGGTGGGCCCGCCCCAACCGGAGTCGACTCCTCACCGTCTCGAAGGGAATCTCCAGCGCATCCGCCAGCTCGGGCACGCTCATTCCCTGAAGATGGTGAAGCACGAGGGCGCGGCGCTGCTCGTCGGGGAGCTGCGCGAGGAGCCCCTCCACCTGTCGACGCAGCAGGCAGTCCTCCCTCGCCAGCTCGTCGCAGGACTCGAAGTCCCGGGCACTCGCTTCATCGCGCTGACGTCGTTCGATGCGGGCCCTGCGTGAGGCCGCGAAGCTCACCCGTCGCACCACCTGGTCCGCCCAGGACGCGAAGGCGCCGTCGCCCCGGTAGCCGCGCAGGCCGCGCAGGATGGCGACGAGCGCCTCCTGCGTCACGTCGTCCACCTCCGTGTCGCGGCGAACCAGGTACCGCACCCGCGTCCGGACCCGGGGCAACAGCTCCGTCAGGAGCGCGCCGACCGCGTCACGATTCCCCCGACTCGCTTCCCGGACGCGAGGTTCATCCACACCGAGCTTGGCAGTCGCCATGGCCTCTCCCAGCCTCATCCGCGCAGGGGCGTCGGGCCCGGCGCTGCCCGGCCCACCGGGCGCTCCCGGTGGGCGGTGTCACCTGTCGAGGACGCGGCACCCTCACCCCGCGAAGCGGAGAAGCAGAAGGGTGCCGCCCCCGTCAGTTCAGCTCGACCTCGCGACTGCTCCGGCCATCACTCGCCCGAGCGCGCAGCAGCACCCGGCCCTGGGCACTCACGGGCTCCGAATAGACGGCCCAGCTCCGGCCGCCATCCGCCGAGTACTCGATGACGAGGCCCGGGAAGCGCACGTTGGCGTGCACCTTCCCGCCCGTGCGCCGAGCCCCGGGCAAGGGGATGCGGTAGTTCACCCCCACGCTGTCGGGCAGCTCCCCGCGCACGTCCACCGGACGATAGGCGCCCAGCCGAGGCAGGACGGACTGTCCCAGGCTGTTGGCGAACCGAGCCCACAGCGCGGGCATCTGGTCAGGCGCGGGCAGCTCCGGGTTCCAGGCGCGCTCCGCCACGCCGAGTATCTTGGGGAACGCCAGATACTCCATCACCTGCGGCGTCTTGACGTTCTCCCCGAAGAGCAACCCATGCATGCCAAGGATGTTCTTGCGCCCCGCCTCGGTGAGCCGCTCCTTCGTCGCCCAGGCGCTCGGGTCGATGGGGTTGCCCATCCGGTCCGCCGTGCCATTCACATACACATCGAACGGCCGGTACTCGAAGGTCTTCTTCTCGTCGACGAAGTTGGCCCAGTAATAGCCGGGCTCGTCCGGGTCCTTGTTGTACGCCAGGTCCATGTAGAGGTTCGTCGCGTGCGACAGAATCACGCGGGAGCCCTGGTTCGCATACCGGTACGCGTCGTCCTCGCGCCCCCAGCCCCACACGTTGCTCCACGGCATGGGGATGAAGCCCGGCAGGTCCAACCCGTGGTGGATGATGTCGTCCCAACCCGTGGCCGCCGCGCCCGTCGCGGTGATGAGCCCGCCCCAACGCGTGAAGAACCGGTTGAAGAGCTGCACGTCCGTGAGGCCACGCGTCTCCGGGTTCTGTTGGCACACCGGCGAGCCCTGCCACCACACGTTCGCCGCGAGCGAAGGCAACTCGTCGCCCCCCGCGTGGATGGCCAAGAGCCGCGCCCCGGGCACCGCGTCGTGGCGAGCCTTCAGCTCCTGGGCCACCTTGGCCAGGAAGGCATAGGTCGACTCCAGGCAGGGATTGACGAAGTTGTCCGTGTAGCCCTGCACGCTGGTGTGCACCGAGGTGTCGGCCGGGTCCACCAGGCGGTACTCCGCCGCGCGCACCGGGTCCGTGCCCTGGTACTTCCGGAAGCGGTACTCCATCGCCTTCACCGCCGCCCGCGCGTGCCCCGGCATGTCGATTTCCGGAATCACGTCGATGTGCCGCTCGGCCGCGTACGCCAGCAGCTCCTCGTAGTCCTTCACGGTGTAGTAACCATGGCCCGCGCCCACGAAGTTGAGCGTCGCCTGCTCGAAGCCCTGGTAGCGCGGCGCGACTCCACCGTTGGCCTCGGTGGGCGACTCCGGCTTGAAGGCCACACCGTCTCCCTGCGCCAGGTCGCCGCCACTGCCCAGGCCGATTTGCAGCATCTGGGCTTCCTGGAGGTCATAGCCGCGCCGCGCGCCGTAGGTGGTCAGCTCGGGGATGCCGGGCACCTCGATGCGCCAGCCCTCGTCATCCGCGAGGCGCAGGTGAAGCGCGTTCACCTTGTAGTGCCCCAGCACGTCGAGCAGCTTCTTCACCGTCTCCTTCGTCTGGAAGTGTCGTGCCACGTCCAGGCTCATGCCCCGGTAGGCGAAGCCCGGCACGTCGGTGATGCGTACGCGAGGCAGCGACAGCACGGCGGGCCTGCTCGTGGGATTCACCGAAGCCGCGTACGCCTCCACCAGCACCAACTGACGCAGCGTCTGGATGCCGTAGAACACCCCCGCCGCGTCCGAGCCCACCACCGACACGCCCTCTGACTCGACCTCCAGCACGTACCCTTCCGCGTCCCTGTCGCCATCGCCGTCGACATCGAGCGCCGAATCGATGCTCAAGCGGATGCGCTCCGAACCCGCGTCTCCCTGGGCCTCGCGCGTGGTGATGGACGCCGAGAGCACGTCTCCGAGCGCCGCGGCGAGATAGGCCGCCTCGCCTCCGAGCCCCGGCGCGTGGAGGATGCCCACCGCGCCACCCAGCACCACCTCGCCCTCCCGGACGTCCACCTGACGCGGGGTCGGCAGCAGCCGCGCCTTCAAGTCCAACGACTGGAAGGAGGGGTTCTCCGCGTAGCGCAGCGCCGGCGTCTGAACGGGCAGCACGTCTCCCTCGAAGCGCGTCGTCTGCTTCGGGTCCGCCGCATCCAGGCGCACCGTGGCGGGCACCGCGAGCGAGAGGTCCGCCCCGAACGGGCCGCCCTCGAAGACGATGTGGAACCCGGCGGGCGCGTCGGACTTCAGGACGGCCCAGTCGGAGGCCAGCACCGACAGCTTCCGCTTCTCGCCGGGGCGCAGGGGTACGAAGCCCGGCAGCGGCTCCAGCACATAGTAGTCGCCGCTCTTCGCCACTCCGGCCCGGGAGAGTCGGATGCCCTGCGCCGCGAGCGCCTGGATTCCCGTCTCGTCACCCTCCCCTTCGTCGAGGATGCGGCGCACGAAGCTGAAGTAGAGCTTCCAGCCCCGCGAGCCCAGCTCCCGCGCACCCCGGTTCTCCAAGGTGAATTCGGAGCGGAAGAACTTCCAACTGCCCACCGAGTTGTCCACCGGCTGCCACTCGACGGCCAGCTCCGTCGGGCGACGGCACGCGGACAGCAATAACGTCACCATCGTGAGGCACAACACGAGCCGCTTCATCGGGTCTCCCTTCGCCACGTCGAGCGTGGCCCTGAAACGAAACTGTGGATGGGGTGTCGCGCGGGAGGTCAGAGCCACCACTCCACGCGCGCGCCCAGGTAGTGGCCCACCGTGGAGCCGCCCACCGTCTGGAGGTACGGCGAGATGAGCCGGTCGACTGACGCCTGGTTGTAGACAGCCAGCGTGTAGAACAGCCGCAGGTGCGGCCGGGCCCAGACGTCGCGCTTGCCGGTGGGCACCAGCGTGGGCACCAACGACAGCTTCAGCGCCGTCCCGTACCGCTGATGTCCCTCGCGGAAGCCCTGGAAGCTCGCCTCGTTGACCAGGTGGAACTGGTCATGGAGGAACAGCGTGCTCTGCGCGCCCAGCGCGTACTCGACATAGCGGTCCGTCACCGCGCCGCTCGCGCCCCGGCCCGCGTGCAGGGTGCCGTAGGCGTTGACGCTCAAGAGCGGGTTCACGTTGTAGAGCAGGTGGTTCACCACCTCGACGCCATACGCGCCCGAGTACCGGCCATTCGCCGCGGGCAGCCCATACGTGTTCCACGTCGGAAGCCCCGCGAGGCTGCCATTGGCGATGCGGCTGCCGATGCGCACCGAGGTGTCATTGAAGCTGCCGTTGCCGAGCTCCACGTGTCCCTTGACGCCTCCCACCACGCCCACGTCCGGCGGCAGGATTCGCGCATCGGCGGGAGCGAGCGAGGCCGCCTCGGGCAGCGCGTGAATCTCCGTCAGCAGATGGATGGCGTGCTTGCTCTGGAAGGTGTGCGTGTACTGGCCCACGATGACGGTGCGCTGACGGCGGCGGTCCGGCTCGCCATCGCCGTCCGTGTCCACCGCGTACTCCGCGAGCGTGGCGGAGGTCTGGAGCAGCACCGCCACGTCGATGGGCCCGTACTGAACGCCCAGCCCCTGCGCGGACAGGTTGTTGAAGTACCAGTAGTCCGCCAGATACACGTTCGTGCCGCGATAGAAGCGCACGCCGCCCCAGAACTTCAGGCCGGGGACCAGGATGTTTCCCGCCGCGACGTAGGCCTCTCCCAACTCCAGCGCCAGCGTGGAGCTGAAGCGATTGCTCGTCAGGCCGATGAACAGGCCGTTGTTGGCCCACATCGCGGGCGTCAGCACCGCGTAGGCGTAGGGCGCATCCACGCTGCCCTCGGCCGGCTTGAGCAGGTGCAGCTTGAGGGAAGGCTCCAGATAGTCGCCCTCCTCCAGCCGTCCTCCCACGGAGCGGCCCGTGAGGTTGAACGTCTTGCCCTGGATGAACTCGCCGCTGGTGGGCGCCCAGCCCACGCCGACGCGGCCGTACATGGAGAAGTCGAGCCGGTCCGCCAGGGATTGCGCGCTCGAGGGAAGTGCGAACAGCAGGCAGAGCGCGGCCAGCAGCGGACGCGAGGAACGACCGAGGAACAACGGGACTGAGGGGCCACCGGGAATCATGTGTGAACCTCCGGGCAAGGCACGGCCAGCACCCCTCCCGAGAGAGGGGTTCATTCGGTTGGAAGAGAGAATGGGGAGTCGGGGGCTAGAGCATCGCGCGCAGCTCGTCCGCGACACACTCCGCGGTGGGACCAAGGATGACCTGCACGCTGCCGCTGACGGGCTTCACCACGCCTCGCGTCCCCAGCCCCTGAAGCTTCGCGTCATTCACCAGCAACGCGTCCGCGACACTCAGCCGCAACCGCGTGGTGCAGCTGTCCACGACGCGCACGTTGGCCGCGCCACCCAGGGCGTCGAGCATGGCCCTCGCCAGGGTGCGGTGCTCGGCCCCGGGCGCCGCGGCGCCCTGGAGCGCCTGCTTCACCTCGGCGGCGAGCTGGTCCGCCTCGGGACCGATGATGACCTGCACACTGCCTCGCGCGGGGCGCAGCACACCACGCGCCCCGAGCTGCTTGAGCGTGGCCTCGTCCACACGCTCCGAGTCCACCACCTGGAGCCTCAGGCGCGTGGTGCAGGCGTCCACTTCCTTCAGGTTGGCCACGCCTCCGAGCGCCTTCAGGTACGCCTCGCCTCGGGCCAGGGCCGGAGCGGGAAGGCTCCGGCCCTCACTCGGGGCACTCACGGCGGCGAGCTCATCCTCGCGACCGAGTGTCTTGAGGTTGAAGCGGACGATGATGAAGCGGAACACGCCGTAGTAGACGCCGAAGTAGGCGAGTCCCACGGGCAGCAACAGGAGCGGCTGGGTGGACTTGCCGTAGTTCAGCACGTAGTCGAACAGCCCCGCGGAGAAGCCGAACCCGAGCTTCACGCCGAGCACGTTCATGATGACGTGCGACATGCCCGTCAGCACCGCGTGGAGCAGGTACAGCGGCGGGGCCAGGAACATGAAGGCGAACTCCACCGGCTCGGTGACTCCCGTCAGCGCGGAGGTGAGCGCCATGGACAGCAGCACGCCGCCGACCCTGGCGCGATTGCGCAGGGGCGCCGCGTGGTACATGGCGAGGCACGCCGCCGGCAGACCGAACATCATCACCGGGAAGAAGCCCGCCATCATCGCGCCGGCCGTCGGGTCCCCGGCGAAGAAGCGCTTCAGGTCTCCCGTCACGCCATTGAAGTCACCGAGCACGAACCAGGCGAGGTTGTTGATGATGTGGTGCAGCCCGGTGACGATGAGCAGTCGATTGAAGAAGCCATAGAGGAACAGCCCCAGTCCTCCGGCGGAGACCACCGAGCGGCTGGCCCCATCCAGCCCCAGCTCCACCACCGGCCAGGCGAAGCCGAACGCCAGGGCAAACAGCAGACAGGCGAAGCCGGTGACGATGGGAACGAACCTGCGCCCTCCAAAGAACGCCAGGTACTCCGGCAGCTTCGTGTCCTTGAAGCGGTTGTAGAGCAGGCCCGCGCTCAAGCCCGCGAGGATGCCGGCCGGCGTGCTGATTTTCGCCGCCAGCCGCGTCTTGAAGGTGGACAGCGCCAGGTCTCTCGCCGCGCCCTCCAGACCCGCCGTCACCTCGGGCGGAATGGTCACCAGCGCCTGCGTGCCCTGGATGATGATGAAGTAGCCCACCGCGCCCGCAAGCCCCGCGGCGCCATGGTTCTCCTTGGCGAAGCCGACGGCCACGCCCACGGCGAACAGCAGGCCGAGGTTCGAGAAGATGGCGTCTCCGGCCGCCGCGACGAAGGCGATGTCCAGCAGGTCCGGCTGCCCCAACCGCAGCAGCAGGCCCGCGATGGGCAGCACGGCAATGGGCAACATCAACGCACGCCCGAGTTGCTGCACTCCAGCAAACGAGTTGCTCACCACGACGTACCTCCAGGGTTGGGAGCCGGGCTACAGCCCGGGCCAGGTGCTCGACACCAGAGCGCGCACCGCCTCCGCGCTCTCCAGTTCCAGGGCCTCACGCGCGACCTGCTCGCAACGCGCGAGGGACAGCGTGCGGATGAACGCCTTCAAGTCGGGAATCACCGAGGGCGTGGCGGACAGCTCCGTGACGCCCAGCCCCAACAGCAGCGGCGCGGCCCGAGGCTCCGACGCCACGCCACCACACACCGCCACCGGGCGCCCGTGGACCCGCGCGCCCTCCACCGTCTTCGCCACCAGTCGCAGCACGCCCGGATGAAGGCCATCCAGCCGCGCCGCGAGGTGCGGGTTGCCTCGGTCCACGGCCAGCACGTACTGCGTGAGGTCATTGGTCCCGATGGACAGGAAGTCCGCCTCTGCGGCGAGCTGGTCCGCGAGCACCGCGGCGGCGGGGACCTCCACCATGGCTCCCAGGAGAATCGGCGCGGTGAGACCGAGCGCGCGCTGCTCCGATTCGAGAAGGGCGCGCACGGCGCGCAGCTCCGCCCGCGAGGAAATCATCGGAACGAGGATGCGGCAGACCCCCACGGGACGGACCCGGAGGATGGCGCGCAGTTGGGTGCGCAGCAGCTCGGGCTCTCGCAGCGACACCCGCACGCCCCTCAGGCCCAGCACCGGATTGTCCTCGTGTGGCAGTGGCAGGTAGGCCAGCGGCTTGTCACCGCCGACGTCGAGCGTGCGGATGACCACGGGCCGCCCGCCCAGCGCGTCCGCGATTTCCTGGTAGCGCGCCAACTGCTCGTCCTCACCGGGCGCGCGGACCCGCTCCAGGAACAGGAACTCGGTGCGCAAGAGGCCACAGCCCTCCGCGCCCTTGTCACGAGCCGTCACGGCCTCACCCGGGCGACCGAGGTTCGCGAGCACCTCGATGCGGACTCCATCCGCGGTGCGGCAGTCCTCGTGCGCGGTCAACAGGTGGACACGGCGGTGGGCCGCGCGCGACGTCATCGCGCGACGGGTGGCCTCACGCGTCTCCTCGGAGGGGAAGACCCGCACCTCGCCCCGGTCTCCGTCGAGGACGAGCGGCGCTCCCTCCGGAATGCCCAGGGCCTGATTCCCCAGGGCGACGACGGCGGGCAGGCCCATGCCGGACGCGAGGATGGCGACATGCGAGGTGGGCCCACCCCGCGCGGTGCAGATGCCGGCGATGCGATGAGGCTCGAGCGCGGCCAGCTCCGAAGGCAGCAGCTCATCCGCGACGAGGATGGCCTCTGGCGGCAACGTCGAGGGAATCCGCGAGCTGGCCTCTCCCGTCAACGCGGCGACGACGCGGCGCGCGAGGTCATGCAGGTCCCCAGCGCGCTCCGCCAGTCGCGCGTCCTCCAGGCCGAGCAGCACGGCGGCCTGTCGCTCGACGACCGCGCGCCACGCCCAGGCCGCGCCACGTCCGGCGGCGAGCTCGCGATTCGCGGCCTCGATGAGCTCCGGGTCATCCAGCAGCGCCAGGTGCGCCCGGAAGATATCCGCGCGGGCGCCTCCATTCCCGGGCGTCGCGGACATCGCCTCTTCGAGTTCCCTCCGGACGCGGGCGAGGGCCTCCGACAGGCGCTGTTCTTCCAGCGTCACGCCGAGTCCCTGCTCGGGCAGGTCGACGGGGAGGTCGATGACCCGGACGGCCCGACCCACGGCGGAGCCCGGCGACGCGACGATGCCCTCGAGCAGCAGCTCCTTTCCGGGCAGGAAGGTCGGAGCCGCGACGGGCACGGGCGTGATACCGCGCGCGGTCATCACCGGCTCCGCGACGGGCGTCGTCGGATCGCCCAGTCCACTGGCCACCCACTCCGCCAGCTCCTGCGCCACGCGCTCGGCCGCGTCTCCCTCCACGTGAAGGGTCAGCAGGTCTCCGTGCGTGGCCCCCAGGCCCATGAGCGCGGACACGCTCTTCCCGTTGACCACGCGCCCATGACAGGCGACGCGCACCGTGCCCGGGTGCTGCCGCGCCCGCTGGGCGAGCGCCGCCGCGGGACGGGCGTGCAACCCATGCGCGATGAGCAGCCGGACCTGCCTCGTCGCCCCGCCTTCACCCGCTCCCTCCGGCGCCACCGGCGCGCTCCCCGTGACGGCGAGCAACGGCTCCCCGACGGACACCGAGCGACCCTCCACCCGCTCCGTCACGGTGTAGCCCTCGGCGTTGACCACCAGCATGAGCGTCTGGAGGCTGCGCGCCTTGCGTGCGAGCAGATCCAGGTCGAAGCCAATCAGCACGTCTCCGGTGCGCACCTTCTGGCCCGTCTGGACATGGACGGTGAAGCCCTCGCCGCGCAACTCCACTGTGTCGATGCCGATGTGGAGGAGAATCTCCGCCCCCGTCTCGGCGCGCAGGGTGCACGCGTGGCACGAGGCGTGGATGGAGATGACGACACCGTCACAGGGCGCGCGCAGCTCGGCGGAGGTCGGGTCCACCACGATGCCGTCACCCGCCAGGCGCTGGGCGAAGGCCGGGTCGGGCACCTCCTCCAGCCGCGCCGCCCAGCCCGACAGCGGCGAGGAGAGCAGCAGCGTGGCCGAGGAAGGACGAGCGGTGACGAGCTTCAGCGGGAGTCCGGTCATGAGGGGTCTACCTCCTCCGAGGAGAGCGCCGACAGCGCGAGCCGCAGGTTGCCCCCAGCGCGCTCCAGGGCCGCGTCCGCTCGCGCGACATCCAGCCCCGCGAGTCCCAGCACCGCGCGTTTGACGGTGCCGTGTGCCGTGAGCGCTTCGGCGGCGCGGAGTTCATCCACCTGGGCAAGCCGCGCCACCATGGCCACGCAGCGCTGACGCAGCTTCGCGTTCTCCGGCCGCACGTCGACCATCAGGTTGTCGAAGACGCGCCCCAGCCCCGCCATGACGGAGGTGGAGAAGAGGTTCAACATCACCTTCTGCGCCGTCCCCGCGCCCAACCGCGTGGAGCCCGCGATGACCTCCGCGCCCGAGGCGACGACCACCTCGTGTGCCGCGACACGCGCCAGCGGCGACTTCGCGCGACACGCCAGCGCCACCGTGAGCGCGTCGCGACCGCGCGCCACGTCCAACACGCCCACCGTGAAGGCGCTGTGCCCACTGGCGGAGACCCCCAGCACCACGTCCTCGGGTCCCAGCCGCGCCCGCAGCGCACGCTCCCGACCCGCGCCCTCGTCATCCTCTGCGACAGCGTCGAGCCCGTGAGAGAGGTCCAACCCTCCCGCCATCACCACCGCCACCCGCGACGCCGGCCAGTCGAACGTCGGCCCCAACTCCACCGCGTCCAGCGCCGCCAGCACGCCCGACGAACCCGCCCCCGCGTACAC
>NZ_JABUMQ010000179.1:0-22469 GCF_013336645.1 Myxococcus sp. CA039A
GCCTGGGAGCGGGCGCGACGTCCACCCGGATTGTGAAGGACTCAACGGCGCCTGTGGACAGCGGCGCGTTGACGGCGTCCGGACGCCACCGAAAGCCGCTGCTGGCGCACCGCGCGAAGCTCCACGACGTTGCCGCGGCGCGCCTCTTCCAGCGCGTCCACCAGCCCACGCTTGCCGCCGAAGTGGTAGCGCGGCGCGCCGCGTCCCACGTGCGCGTTTCGGGCCACCGCCGCGAGCGTCAGCGACTCCAGACCGTGCTCCCGGACGAGCTGCTCCGCCACGTGCAGG
Source organism: Myxococcus sp. CA039A (assembly GCF_013336645.1). Classification (NCBI taxonomy): domain Bacteria; kingdom Pseudomonadati; phylum Myxococcota; class Myxococcia; order Myxococcales; family Myxococcaceae; genus Myxococcus; species Myxococcus sp. CA039A. Next base: position 289 of record NZ_JABUMQ010000179.1, read on the forward strand.
AGCCGCTCGCGCATTCCCTCCTCGATTCCCGCGCGCGGCGGCGCGACGATGAGGTGAAACCAGGGCCACCCCAGCATGACGTTTCCCCTTCTCTTCCTTCAGGCTTCCGGACCCAGGGCGGGCCACGGCCGCGACTCGCGCTACGGCCGGGACGTAACCTGCTTGCGGACGTTTCCAACAGTGATGGCTCGTGATTCCAAACATCACCGGTGTGAATTCTCCGGGACTGGGATGCGCGGGACATGACGCCCTCGAAGCCCGGCGCGAAGGGGGGTCCTCGGCGGCGGGCACGCAAGCGGCCGGCGGTGATGGCGGCCACGTCGCTGGTGTTGGACGCCGCTTCGGGCGCCTCGCTCCAGACGCAGCTCGTGGAGGCGCTGCGCGCGGCCATCGTCGCGGGGCGGTTGGCGCCGGGCACGCGGCTGTTGTCCACGCGCGCGCTGGCCGAGCAGCTCGACATGTCGCGCAACACGGTGCTCAACGCGTACTCGCGGCTCTTGTCGGAGGGCTATCTGCTGGGCCAGTTGGGCTCGGGCACGTATGTCGCGCACGAGCTGCCGGAGCGGCTTCATGCCTCGCGGCGCGCCGGGGCTCCCGTGGCCGCGCCGAAGCACACGCCGGGAATCTCCAAGCGGGGGTGGGCGGTGGCCGGCCTGCCGGACCTGCGCATCACCGCGCCTGGCATTCCCGCAAGCCGGCTGGCGTTCCGCATGGGCACGCCGTCAGTGGATGCCTTCCCGAGTGACTTGTGGGGACGGCTGCTCAACACGCGCTGGCGGCGCTCGTGGGGCGATCTGCTCAAGCGCGCGGAGCCCGCGGGCCATCCGCCCCTGCGGCGCGCCGTCGCGGACTATCTGGCGACCTCGCGGGGCGTGCGGTGTGTCCCCGAGCAGGTCATCATCGTCAATGGCGCGCAGCAGGCGATGAGCCTGGCGGCGCAGGTGCTGTTGGACCCGGGCGATGCCGCGTGGGTGGAGGACCCGGGCTACTTCGCGAGCCGGGGCGCGCTCGTCGCCGCGGGCGCCACGCTGGTGCCCGTGCCGGTGGACGCGGAGGGCCTGGACGTGAACGCCGGCATGCGGCTGCGGCCGGACGCGCGGCTGGCCATCGTCACCCCGGCCCACCACTTCCCGCTGGGCGTGGCGATGAGCGAGGAGAGGCGGCAGGCGCTGCTCGCGTGGGCTGTGCGCTCGGATGCCTGGATCGTGGAGGACGACTACGACAGCGAGTTCCGCTACGTGGGCCGTCCGCTGCCCGCGCTCCAGGGGCTGTCGCCGGACGCGCGGGTCATCTACATCGGCACGTTCAGCAAGGTGGTGTCTCCGGCCCTGCGGGTGGGCTACCTGGTGGTGCCGGAGTCGCTGGTGGACGTCTTCAGCGCGGCGCGGCGCTTCGCGGACGGCCACACACCCGTCATCGAGCAGGCGGTGCTCGCGGACTTCATCGACGAGGGCCACTTCAGCCGCCACGTGCGCCGCATGCGCGTGTTGTATGGGAGCCGGCAGGAGGCGCTCGTGGAAGCAGCCCGGCGCGAATTGCGCGGGCAACTGGACGTGTCCCCCCTCCACACGGGCATGCACCTGGTGGGCTGGCTGCCGGAGGGAATGGAGGACCGCGAGGCCAGCACGCGCGGCATCGAAGCCGGGGTGATGACGCAGCCCCTGTCCGCCTTCCGGACCCAGTCCACGGGCCCCGGAGCGCTCCTGCTCGGCTACGCGTGTGTGCCCGAAAAGGAAATCACCGAGGGCGTGCGCCTGCTCGCGCGCGCGCTGCGCTGAACAGAGTCCCCGGCGGCTCGCTGGGAAGTGGCCCCCCACCCAGGTCCGAAGTGGCACCATCGAGGGGTGTGCGAGTGGCCCTCGCGCGTCGTGGGCCCCCCGGTTACTTCACGCATCAGCGAGGGGGACACGACGTCCCTCCCTGACGGAGACGAAAGACCATGGAAGCACAGCGTTTCGAGACCGCGAAGCTGGCCCCGGGCATCTTCACCGCGATGATGGGACTGGAGAAGTATCTGCATCAGTGCGGGTTGGAGGTGGGCCTGCTGCACCTCATCAAGCTGCGCGCCTCCCAGCTCAACGGCTGCGCGTACTGCATCGACATGCACTGGAAGGACCTGCGCGCCATCGGCGAGACGGAGCAGCGGCTCTACGGGCTGGATGCGTGGGAGGAGAGCCCCTACTACTCGGCGCGGGAGCGCGCGGCCCTTGCCTGGACGGAGGCCGTCACGAACCTGCGGGACGGGCATGTGTCCTCGGCCGTGTACGAGTCGGTGAAGCCGCACTTCACGGACAAGGAGCTGGCGGACCTCACCGGCGCGGTGGCCACCATCAACGCGTGGAACCGGCTGGCCATCGCCGCGCGCTCGGTGCCGGGGGCGTACCAGCCGCCGAAGTCGGCGCACAAGGCCGGCTGAAGCCACGCGGTTCGCGACGCCGCCCGGGTGTATCGACGCGAGCCCGGGCGAAGCATTACTGTCCGGGACTCATGGCGGACACCCGACAGAAAACGCCCCCCACGCACTTCACGGAGCGAGAGGCCGCGGAAATCATCCGCGAGGCCAGCGCGCATGCGCTCGCGAGTCGCGAGCCTGCGCGGACCCTGACGCGTGAGGAGGTGCTCACCATGGCGCGGGAGATGGGCCTGAGCGAGGCGGCCGTGGAGGTCGCCCTGGTCTCCCGCGCCCAGAAGGAGCAGCACCAGCGCAAGGACCGCAAGGAGCTGCTGGGCCTGGCAACGCACGGCCTCAGCTACACCATCGTCCTCGGCGGGCTGACGTTGATTGACCTCTTCTCCGGCCCTGGCTGGTGGGTGCACTGGCCCGCGCTGGGCTGGGGCATCGGGCTGGCGTTCCATGCCATGGGCACGGTGATGGGGATGGCCAGACGCGAGCTGAAGGTGGAGGACGACGAGTAGGGCGTGTCGGTTGGGAATATCGCCGAGCATCACCGGATGCTCTACGACACGGTGCGCGTCCACGCCTACCGCTCGTCACTGTTCCGGCACGCCAGGGACCAGGTCGTCCTCGACATCGGAACGGGGACGGGCCTGCTCGCGATTCTCGCCGCGAAGGCCGGGGCACGACATGTCTATGCCATCGAGGAGTCCGCCATCGCGGAGGTGGCCCTGGAGATGTACGCCGAGAATGGCGTCGCGGACCGCATCAGGATGGTCATTCCCCCCACCGCTCCGCAGACGCTGCTCACCCGCCCCTGCCTGCTCCGGGACGTCCAGCTCGACGGGGATTTGACCGAGGCGATGAACGAGCAGTCCGTCGAATCGGTGCTCGAGGTGAACGCTCCCGGCATCCTGGGGGGCGTGGCCATCTACTTCCGCGCGCACATGGACGAGCACACCGTCCTGTCGACCTCGCCCTCCGCGCCGCCGACGTGCTGGGGCTTCCAGGTGAAGGAGTTCAAGGAGCGGGTGCAGGTGCGGCCCGGAGACCGGGTGAGAATCGTCTCGACACTCAACCGCTCCCACGGACACCGGTTCAAAATCGTCCTCGCCTGATGGGACGGCGGCGGGGTGGCCCACACGCCGTGGCGGCTCAAGTCCCCGGCGGCGTGCGCGGCAGCTCCGTGCCAAACACCGCCTGGAGCATGTCCACCAGTCCAGGCCACTCCTCCGCGCCCAGCCATAGTCCCTCTTCGACGTGCTCCACGCTCATGGCAAGTGACGCGGTCTCGAAGAGCCTCGCGGAGAGCACACCCTCCGCGGGGAGGCGGCCCTCCACCTGGAGCACCTGGCCGTCCCAATGGAACCCCGGAGGCAAGAACCGCTCCGCCATGGCGCGCAGCGCGGAGCGGCTGGCGCCCGCGCGCAACAGTCCCATCACCAGCGCCGAGGCCCCGCGCGACTCCTCCAACTCGACACGGCCGGGCGTGCGCAGCCACAGCCGATAGCGCCCCGAGACGAACTCCACCCGCTCCAGCGTCGTCTCCACGCGCAGCTTCCAGCCCTTCACGGACAGCCGGATGTCATAGAGCTCCGGCCGGGTCTCCCAGTGGCGCAGCTCCACGTTCTTCGCCTTGCCGAGCAGCTGGCGCACCACCGTCTCCACCCGCACGTGAGACAGGCGCAGCCGTTTGCCGCCCACGTCCACCGCGACGTCTCCGGAGAGCGGGGACGGCAGCCGCTTCGCCCACTCCCGCGCGCCCTCCAGCAGCTTCATCGCCAACGACTGACTCGACATCCCAGCTCCTCCCGAGTGGGCGCGCAGCATGCACTGGATTCCCGACGCGGTAAGGAGGCCCTCGGGTACGAGGGCCTGTCACCCCGGATGCTCAGGGTGCGAGCGACGGGAAGCGACCCGCCTCCCAGTCCGCCAGCCGGGCGCGCCCCTCGGCCACACTGTCCACCACGAAGTTCCACCAGATGACGAGCGGGTCCGGCAGCGGCTCACCTCCGAACACCACCGCCCGCCCGCCCTTCACCGAGTGCAGCGACAACATGGAGGCGCCTTCGTCCAGGTGCGCGAGCACGCCCCGCTCCACCGTCGTCCCATCCACGGCCACGTCCCCGTCCGCCACATAAAGCGCGAGCGCGTGCGTGGGCGGCACGGGCAGCGACACCGAGGCCCCCGCCTCCAGCTCCACGTCCAGGTACGTCAAGGGATGGAAGGTGGGCACGGGGGAGACGGCGTCGCCCAGGCGACCGGCGAGCACGCGCACGCGGGCGCCCTCGCGCTCCACGAGGGGCAGCCGCGACGCGGGGACATGTTCGAAGGAGGGCTCCGTGTGGCGCTGCTCGCGAGGCAGGGCGACCCAGGTCTGGATGCCGTGCAGCGGCGCGGCGCCGGGGCTCGAGTCCACGTCCTCCGCGTGGACGATGCCGCGTCCGGCGGTCATCCAATTCACATCACCCGGATGGATGTCCTGCACCGAGCCCACGGAGTCGCGATGACGGAGGGCACCGGAGAACAGGTACGTCACCGTCTGGAGGCCCACGTGGGGATGCGGGGGGACGGCCATGGTGCCCGGTACGGCGGGCGAGGGTCCGAAGTGGTCGCAGAAGACGAAGGGCCCCACGCGCCGCAGCTCCACCCGGGGCAGGGCTCGCAGCACCCGCGAGTCCCCCACCAACTCCGTCGGCTTCGCGGGCCACAGGGCCGCCACGCCACGCTCCGCCAGGGCATCCACGCGCGCCGCCGACGCTGAATCCGTCCCCATGCTCGACTCTCCTCGCCGGGCGTCCGCGTGAACCCGCGTTGTCGTGGAGCCCGAATGCCGGATGCTAGTATCACCCACTCTTCCCCTCGCGCATCCCCCCGGACCCATGGCACGAGCCTCCGCCGCACTCCCGGTTGAACCGTCTCTCGCCTTGCCTCGTGCCTTCTGGAAGCGCTTCGCCCGCGAGCACTGGGACCAGGGACCCACCGTGTTCCAGGGGATGTTCCCCCGCCACTTCCCGTCGCCCTCGGAAATCTTCGAGGCGCTGCTGAACGTGGGCATGCGCTACCGGCAGGGCGAGTCGATGCTGCCCGTGCGCTTCTACGTGGAGAGCGAGGCGACCGCGGAGGGGCCGCCGGAGGTCCTCGCCGCCGTCGCGCTGTCGCGCTACCTGCCCCTGCCGGAGGACGGTGACGTCGACGGGTACGCGCGGCGGATGGAGCGACTGCTGCAGGGACGGCGCTTCGGGCTGGTGCTGAGCAGCACGGAGAGCCACCACTGGAGTCACTGGCTCCAGATGCGCAGCTTCCTGTCGGGCTTCCACGGCGCGCTCGGCGTGCCGCTGGGGGGCGCGGACTCCGCGCTGTTCCTGGGCAACTACCGCCACACGCCGTTCGGCGTGCACAAGGACGACCTGCACGTCTTCTACTTCGTCATCCAGGGCCGCCGCAGGATGAGCTTCTGGCCGCTGGAGGCGCTCAGCTCGCGGCCGGAGGTGGCGCCGCATGCGGACCCGGGGCTGAAGGACCGGCCACACGGCGTGGTGCCGCGCGACGCGGAGGACGAGCGTCAGATGATGGCCCAGGCGCGCGTGCTCGAGGCCGGCGCGGGGGACTTCATGTACTGGCCCTCCTCGTACTGGCACCGCTCCGAGCCGAGCAAGGGCCTCACCATCGCCGCCTCGCTGGGCCTCGGCTTCCGCGCGCCCATGTTCCTGGACCGCGCGCCCGAGCAGCCGTGGCCTGGCAGCCTGCGCCATGGGGAGCTGCCCCAGGACAGGGACTGGAAGCTGCCGGCTTCGGTGCGCGCCGCGCTCGCCAGGCAGGGCCGGGGCCCGGGGCTGCGAGCCACGCGCGACACGCTCACCGAGGGATGGGCGCGCTTCCTCTCCAACGGCGCCTTGGACGGTCCTCCTCCCGAGGCGCGGGGCCTTGTGCCGCTCACGCTCGAGGACACGGTGGTGGCGAGCCCCGCGCGGCCCATCGTCACCGTGCCCCTGGACGAAGCACGCCTCGTCGTGGCCGCCAACGGATACTCGCGGACGCTGCGCTCCACGCCGGGCGCGCGGCGGCGGCTCCATGCGCTGGTGGAGGCGCTGAACTCCGGCCGGCCCCAGGTGGTGGGCGCGCTGGAGGAGTCCTTCTTCCAACGCCTGCCTCCGCGCGCGTTTCCCCGCGCGGGCGTGCGCACACTGTTGGATGAGATGGCGCGGTGGCGCGCGGTGTGGCGCCACGTGCCCGCGCGCCGACGCTGAGGCCTCAGCCCCCCGGGGGAGGCAGCACCAGGGTGGGCGTGCCGCACCCCTCGGCCGAGGGAAAGAAGGCCAGGTCCGAGCCCACGCCTCGCAAGCCGCGGAACGTCTCCAGCACGGGCAGCTCCAGCTCCAGCGGCTCCACGCGGTGCACCCGGCGTCCGTCGCGGACCTCCCAGCCTCCCGCGATGAGCGACACCGTGCCCGGCGTGGGCATGGTGGAGAAGTTCTCCACGCGCGCCACCAGCTCCGTGTAGTCGGCGGGCAGCGCATCCTCGCGCGGTAGGACACACAGGTTGAGCGGCGTGGGCGTCGCGGGGTGCGCGAGCTCTCGGAGTCCTCGGCCCCCAGACTCGCCGCCGAGGCGCGCGGCCGTCTCCTCCGTGTGGAGGAACCCCGTGAGGCGGCCCTCGTCGACGAGTCGCAGGACGCGGGCGGGCCGCCCTTCGTCATCGATGCTCCGGTGCTGAGTGCCTCGGGGGTCCAGCGGGTCATCCACCACGGACAGGATGGAAGGGAAGAGCTTGCGGCCCACGGCGCGGGTGAGCGCGGGCATCGCCGCACCAATGTCTCCTCGCAACAGCCAGGCGAGCCCCGCGACGAGCGGCGCCGCGACGGCGGGCCGCAGCACCAGGGGAAGCGAGCGGTCCGCTTGCTTCGCGGGTCCTTCCAGCGCGGACACGGCGTCGGCCAGGCGAACGCGCACCGGGCCAAGGTCCCCCTCTCCCTTCGTCATCAAGGCCAGCAGGGGCACGGCATCCACCAGCGCGCCACGCGACGTCTCACAGCGCAGGAAGGCCGCCTCATGCTCGGCCCGTCGGAAGGACTCAAAGCCATCGCTGCGCACGAGCAACGCCCCCGAGCATTCCTGCTTCACCACCAGGGCCTGGACGACGACTCCCGCGGGCAGGACCTCCTCGACGATGCGCTCGGCGCAAAGGCGCGCGCGCGAGGGATGCGTCTCCAGGCGCCACGCGGCCTGGGAAATGGGCGGGCTCGCGGGCGAGGCGGGAAGAGGCGCGGGCGTACCGGTGCGTGCCTTGCCTTCCGCGGACAGCAGCAACCGCTCCAGGGCCGCCACGCCATCCACGGACTCGACGGCGGTGCCCATGAGCGCTTCGGTCCAGACCCGGGCGGAAGCGGTGAACCCGCTACCCCAGCTACAGGAGGAGGTCCGCGTGGCTACGTCGTAGTCCATGGACAGGTCCGCATGCGACAGCAGGTAGAGTTCCGCGCTCCGCCATCCTCGCTCGCGACACAGGCGGTCCATCACCTTCCGCGCCTCGACACTCCAGTCATGAGGTGACAGGCCCGCCGTGTCCGTCAGGTCGGCCTCGGTCGCTTCCACGTCCTCGTCACCTTTCGACATGCGGACTCATTCACCGGAGGGCCTGCTTCCGAGCCCCGTCGCGCCACGCGCTCACGTGCTCGCATCATGCGTCTCGTGGAGGGCCTCCACCAGCCCCGGTCTCGGTCCGCCACGCGGCGTGATACAACCCGGGAGCGCGATACCTCGCGCGTCCCTCGACACGGACGGAAGGAGCCTCTCGCCTTGGATTGGTTCGTGGAGCGACGCGAGGTCTCCGACGTGCTCCATCTCCGCTCTGGCATCCGCGTGCCGCCCGCGACCTTCGAGCGCGGTGTCTGCGCGCGCAAGGGCAGCCCGAGCCACGGCGAATACACCTGGACGGAGCTGGCACGGGACGCGCCCGCGCCAGGGCTGCTCCCCGGTGAGGTCCTGGAGCGGACACGCGGGCCGCTGGTTCGTCCCTCCGCGCTGGCGGATGGCGCGGCGCTTCGCGAGGACGTCGTTCGCCGGCTGGTGACAGTCGCTCGCGAGGCGGGCGCGGCCCACCTGGACGTGACGCTGCGCGAGGTAGACCGCTGGACGCTCCATGCCCATCCCGAGCGGCTCGTGGAGGAGCACACCCGTCATGCCCTGCTGGAGGTGAAGGCCTTCCACGGCGAGCCCGGTGGCCCCCGGTTCGATGCCTGGCGCTGCGTCAGCCACCCCGACGCCGCGCACCTCCATGCGGCCCTGCCCGCCCTGGAGGTCTGGGTGGATGCACTGGTGCGCGAGCTTCGGGAGACGACTCCCGCGCTGCCATGTCCCTCCGAGGCGCTGCCCATCCTCCTCCCACCGGGCGCGGCCTCCGCGTGCTTCTTCCACGAGGTCTGCGGCCATCCGCTGGAGGGAGATGTCGTCGCGCGCGGCGGCTCCTTCCTCGCGCGCCGGATGGGACAGCGCGTGGCGGAGCCCTTCGTCCACGTGTCGGACGACCCCACGGATGCACAGAACGCGCTCGGCTTCGCCTGGGACGATGAGGGACACGCGGCGCGCGCGGTGCCGCTCTTGCGCGAGGGCGTCGTCACCTCACCCCTGCTGGACACGCGCAGCGCTCGGGCGCTCGGCCTGGAGCCCAACGGCCACGGCCGGCGCGTGGACTTCCGCCATCCGCCGCTGCCTCGCATGGCCCACACCCGCGTGGAGCCCCATGAGGGAAACTTGAACGCGTTCCTCGCGGACATGGGCCAAGGGCTGCTCGTGCAGCACCTCACGCCACGGCACATGAATTTGCTGTCGGGGGACTTCAGCTTCTACATCGTCGAGGCCCGCCAGGTCCGCGACGGGCGCGCGGGGGCGCGCGTGGGCCCAGGCATCCTCTGGGGCAACGGGCTGACGGCGCTGGCCGCCATCGACGCCGTGGGCTCCGACGCGCTCAACCTCTTCGCCACGCGCGGGTGCCGCAAGCTGGACCACGGCCCGCTGCCCGTATCCTTCGGGCAGCCATCGGTCCGCTTCCGCGCGCTGCAGGTCCGGCCCGGGGCGTGAATCCCCGAGGCCTGGACCTCTCGCGTGACTACTCGGCCGGGGGCCCCACGGGCTCGGCCGGGGGCTCCACGGGCTCGGGCGGGATGTAGCAGGCCCAGGTGGTCTCCGGCTCCGGCGGAGGCGGGTCCTCCAGGCCACCGCCCGGCGGCGGCTCCTCGCCCGGCGGCGGAAGCGGAAACTGCCCGAAGGCCCGGTACACGCTGACCTCGCCCGGACGCGGCTCCACGATGACGGACGGAAGCAGGTACGGCCGGGGCGGCGCGTCGGGGTCGGGCTCGCCCGGCTCCGGGACGAAGGTGTCGATGAGGTTGATGGTCACCGGCGCGGTGGAGTTGGGTGGCAGCACCAGCGCGAAGTAGCCCAGGAAGCTCTCCGAGCCGGGGAGCACGCTGAAGCCCATGGGCGACTGGCCCGGCAAGCCTTCGGGGGGAGCCCAGTCCAGCGCGAAGAGCTGGCCGGCGGACGCCTCCGCGATGCTACCGACCGGCGTCTGGAACAGGTCCGCCAGGAAGCTCATGTCGTGGACCCACAGGAGTGCGACACCGCCCGTCTTCGTGGAGTCCAACAGGTCCGCCGGCGTCGTGGGCGTGCCCGCCGCCGTCATCGCCTGGGCCACCGCGTCCAGCGCGCCCGTGTTGCCCACCAGCACCGCGGACTGGCCGTAGCACTGCGTGACGCTGGCGAGGATGGGCCGCACGTACGTGGTGGGGAAGTACGTCGTCGGCGGCAGCGGGATGGGGAACTCGGGGTCCAGCACCACACCCTCCTCGGGGGGCGTGGCGGACGCGAGGTACGTCGCCGCGTCGCCCGACGGAACGCCGACCAGCTGCCACGTCCCACCGAAGTCCGAGGGAGCCGCCGCGAACTTGCTCCCCTCGGGCGAGGACAGCGTCACGCTCCCGCCCATGATGGCGGACAGGGCGGTGTAGGGCCCGTTGAAGACGCCGGGTATCGCCTCCTCGGTGACCTCTTCGGGGAGCGTCATGAAGGCGATGAGGAACGCCTCCGGGTCGTAGACCACGCCCGAGACGTTCGTCGTGCGCGCGGGGAGGTCAACCACGGGCGCGGTGTCGGGCAGGGTGATGACGGGCGCCTCGGAGTCGGCACACCCGCCGACGGCGGCGCAGAGCAGGAAGCTGGAAGCCAGGGAGCGGAGCTTCATCGGGTCCTCGGGGCTCAGCGCACTGGCAGCACGTGCTCGGCGGGAGCCGTGGTCACGTGGCAGGCGTTGGCGCAATTGCCAAAAGCGTTGGGGGGGGAGTTGATCTCCTGGAACGGCAGGTCGAAGTACTCCGTGCCGTGGGTGCCCGGGTGGCAGCCGGCGCAGGCAATCATGCTGGGGCGCAGCGTGCTCTCGCGCGTCAGGTGGCACAGGGTGCAGTCACCCTTGTTCTGGACGTACTTGGGCGAGTTGATGTGCAGCCGGTGGACGAAGTCCGACACGTGCCCGACGACGTCGTCGTGGTGACACACCTTGCATGTCTCCACGTGGTCAACAGAGACGCCGTGGTGCACGTTGCTCAGCGAGCTGACCCCGTTGTGACACACCTGGCAGTTGCCGATGCGGCCCGGGTACGTGGTGGGCTCGGCCTGGCCCACCTGGAAGAAGAACGGGTCCAACCGGTTGAGCCGCTCGCCCTCGAAGTTGCGGTGGCCCTTGAGCAGGATGGCGTAGGTGCCGGGCTTGGCGTCCGGCGGCAACGTCACCGTGTAGCGCGTCGTCGGCTGCACCCACGGGCCGCCCGCGACGGCCATGATGTCCGGAGGCACGTAGAACTGCGGCTCGCTCGAGGCGGGATAGGAGAAGTAGTCCGTGGGCACGAAGCCGCCGTTGACGACCTTCAGGTCCTGCAGCGGCCCGACGACCTTGAAGCCGGACTCGGACGCGCTGCTGTCACGCCACGTCAACAGCATGAACTCGTTGAAGTAGGCCAGGCCGTTGGAGCCCTCCTCCATGTAGGTCATGAACGAGGGCATGGAGCCGCGCGGATGCAGGCCGTGGCCATCGCCGTCCTGGAGTGACACGACGAAGTCCACCGTCTCGCCACCGTTGAAGAAGTTGCCGTTGGGGGGGCGGGAGACCTGCACCTTCTGCTTGAGGCCGAAGCCGCACGGCGTGGGCACGTCCGTGGCCAACCCATCCGGCCCCAGCTCGTAGCAGGTGGGGGGGCGCTCTTTGGCGTCCTGGAAGGTGACGGGGAAGAGGAAGGGCTTCTGGGGGAGCTGGCTCCACGTGAAGCGGATGACGCCCTCGCCCCGCAGGTCCGGCATGGTGAAGGACTTGAAGGGGTTGGTGGAGTTGGCGAAGGACACCTTCACCGCCGTGGCGAACTCGAGCGCGTCGTAGTTCGCTGCCCTGTGCGGCGTGGGGTCTCCGGGGAACAGCGGGCGCTGCAGGCCCGTCACCGTGAAGCTGGCGCGGGTGCGGCCCGTGACGGGGCTCTCCGCGAGGAAGTCCGAGCGCAAGTAGGTCTGGCTGACGCGCACGTTGCCATCCGCGTCCAGCACCTCCAGCAGGAAGGTGTCGTCCGTGGCCAGCATCCACGCGGCGTTCTCGTAGAACGTCTCGCGCAGGAACGTCTGCGGCTGCAGGCGCTTCCACCCGTCACGCCCCGAGGACAGGCCCGACCAGTCCAGGTCCTTGAAGTACGACTCCAGGCGCATCCACGCCGCGGGCGTGCGCTTGTCGTTGTATTCGGGGAAGCGTGCCAGCTCGACGTCCATCGCGGAGAACTCGCGCAGGAAGTACAGCTCACCGGCGGAGACGACCATTCGCGCGTGAGGCTCGCTCGGCTCGAAGGGCGCGTCCGGCCTCGGGTAGCCGTCATTCATGTTGTAGCAGGTGTCCCCGTAGGCCGGCAGGTTCAGGTCCCCCTTCGTCACGGGCTCACCCGTGGGGAGGATGGCGCAGCCCTTGAACCACAGCAGGGACAGGGAGATGGCACCGGAGGCGGAGCTGTCGTACGGGTCGAACGCGCGAGCACCCCGGCCACGGGTTCCTTCCGTGTCGGCCGTGTCGAACAGGTTGCACCCCGAGGCGACCGCCAACACCGGGAGCATCAGGACCAGCTTTTTCAGGGACAGTGTCATGGGGTTCGAGTCCAGCCCGGCGCACCGAGAACAGGGGACGGTGTAGGGCAAGGCGTGTATCCTACTTTCTAAGAATGCGCCGCGCCAATCACTGGCCGCTGGCGCGTCGCGTCGGGGTCCCCTGGGTCTTCAGGAAGCGGTACATGGCGCGCAGATCCTCCTCCTTCATGGAGGCGAAGGCCTGCCAGGGCATGGCCAGCTTGTTGACCTGGCCCTTGCGGCTGGGCGCGGCGCCCAGGTCCTTGAAGGCAGTGAAGCGGGCGACGAAGGCGTCCTCGTCCAGCCCCTTCATGACGGGCCCCCCGGGCAAGAGGGACGGAATGGGCTCCGCGCCGAAGGGGGTGGGCGCGGCGCGGCCACCCGCGAAGGGCTTGGGTTCCTCGTCCGCGCTGGCGTGGCAGAAGGCGCATTGGGCGACGGTCGCCAGGTAGCGGCCCCGGGCGATGGGGTCCGCGGCGGGCTCGGCGACGGGTCCGGGGAGGGGCGCGGCCAGGTCCTGGATCTCCGCCGTCACCTCCGGAAGCAGCTTGGAGGGGGGCGTGGCGCGGGCCACCGCGGGCACCGTGCGCAGCCAGGCCACCACGGCGCGGGCGTCACCGTCCGACAGGGTGGTGCGCCACTCCATGTACGGCATCATGGGAAACAGCGTCCGTCCGTCGCGGCCGTAGCCCTCACGCAGGGTGCGCAGCAGCTGCTCGTCCGTCCAGCGCCCCACGCCGTGCTCGGGGTCTGAGGTGATGTTGGGCGCGCACAGGGTGCCCGGCATCTCCCATTCCTCACCGAAACACGCGCCCGCCAGCACCGGCCCCGACACCGGCCCGCCGAAGCGGCCGTAATCCCGCTCGGTGTGGCAGCCGACGCAGCCGAGCACCGACTCCGCCAGATACCGTCCCCGGGCCACGAGCGCCGGGTCAGCCGATGCGGGCACCACGGTAGGCGCGGGAGGCGCCACCGGCTTCGCGGCGACCACGGGCGGGGCTGGAGGTGGCGCCTTGGGAGCCTCTTCCCGTTGACGACAGGCCGCCCCGGCGACGAGCAGCACCACGGACACACTCCACCCCCAGCTTCGACTCCCTGCGTTCACTCGAGTGTCTCCCGTTCCTATTCCAAGGGGGGCCCGTCCACCGGACGGCCCGAGCGCAGGGCCGTGAGGGCCCGGCGGTATTCGATGGGGAGCCGGTCCGCCTTCACCAGGACCTCGCCCGCGAAGTCCAGCGGGTGCGCGCGCGGACGCTGCCCCTCCGCGATGCGGCGGTCCTGCTCCAGGATGGCCGACTCCGACTTCACGAACACGTCCGCGAAGTTGCGGATCCTCGGGTGGTACGAGGCGAAGTAGAAGCACTGCATCTTCTCCTCGGACCAGGGCGAGGCCACCGCGTAGACGGTGTGCGGATAGAAGAGGGTCGGCTTGAAGGACAGCCGCGCGGCGAAAGGGAACGTCACGTCATAGGTGAGCGTGGTCCGGTCCACCCGGGGCGGCGCGCCACCGACACCAGGCGCCAGCGCGGGATACACGATGCGCGCGGAGAGTCCGTCCGACCGCTTCTCCACGTCGTAGGGCGGCACCTCGGGCTGGTCCGGATTGCCGAACGTCCCCTCATGCACGAAGGAGAGGTGGGCCACGTCCAGGACGATTTCCACCATGCGGCCGGCGGCGATATCCCAGTCCAGGCGCGGCAGCGGCACCGTGGCCACCGTCGTCGTGTCAGACAGCTCCGGCCATTCTGGCAATGGCGCGGCGGGCTCGGGTGAAAGACAGACCCAGACCAGGCCATGCCGCTCCGCGGCATGAAACGTCGCGAGCCGCGCCCGCTCCGGAATGGGCGTCTGGGGTTGCGAGGGAATCCGGACGCAGCGCCCGCTCTCGCCGTACGTCCAGCCATGGAACGCGCAGCGAAGGCCCTCGGGGGTGATGGAGCCTGAGCAGAGGTCCGCGCCACGGTGCGCGCAGTAGCGCTGAGAGGCCGCGACGCCAGAGCCGGTGCGCCAGAGGACCAGATCCGTCTCCAGCAGCCGGGCTGGAAGAGGCGCGTCCCGCAGCTCGTGGGAGTACGCCACCGGATGCCAGTACGGGGCGAAAGCGTCCCGGTACGGGCGGACCTCGTGGGCCGCGCTCATGCCAGGGCGAGCGGGGCGATCTTGCTTTCGATTTCCTCGAGGAGGAAGTCGATCTCCTCTATCTCGTCGAGCTTCTCGGGAGCAGCGGACACCGCCTCGGCGGTAGTCGATGTGGATACTGCTGTAGCAGCCAATTCGGAGGGGGACTGAGCAGTCTCTTCCGACGCCATGGGATGGCCTCCACTACACAGGGGAGGCGGATGCTCGGGGGAACGCTGGGGGAATGTCAACCCACCGTGGCTTTCCTCACCTGTCACAACGCCACTAGACTGCGTTCATCCATGCCCCCTGCCCCCTCCGTCGTGCGCATCGTGGCCATGTTGTGTCTGCTTCATGGCACCGCCCACGCGGAGCCCTGGAAGAAAGCCAGACCCGGCACCACGACGGAGTCGCAGTTGCGCATCCTGTTCGGCGAGCCCGACTCACGACGTCGTGAGGATGGCGCGCTGGTGCTCGACTATCAGGGTCAGTCCTCGCCGGCGGGCACGAGGCATGCGCGTTTCACGGTGGATACACGCACCCGAAGACTCCAGCGCATCGATGTCTTTCCCACCCGGCCTCCCTCGCGCGCCTCGGTGGAGAAACAATTCGGCGCGGCGTGTCCCAAGGTCGGCCGGAGCAAGAAGCCCTGCTACCTGGTGAAGGCCACGGCGGACACCACGCTGTACTTCCACTATCCCTCGCGCGGCCTGGCGGTGTTCTTCACCGGTGCCGACGTGCGCGCGCTGACCTACGAGCGTCCTGTCCGGGGGCGCCTCGCGCTCTCCTCCAGCGTGGAGCCGCCGCTGGAGCTGGGCTCGGGGAGCGACGGCGTTCGGAGCACGAACGCATCGGGCGACACCGTGTCCGCGTCCGGCACCGACGCGGAGGACGACACCGAGACCGCCGACGGCAACACCGTGGAGGCCTTCGCGGAGCCCGCCTCCGACACCGCGAACGCGCCCGCCGCCGCGAGCCTGGCGCTGGCGGTGCCGACCATCGACGGCGAAGGCGAGGGCCAGGCACCGCGTCCACCAGCGTCCGTTGACGTGGACACCTCGCTGCGGCCCGTGGTGGTGGCGGACATGGGGACGTCTGTCACCTCGGGTCCCTCCGTGCCGGGCGAGGGGCCCCAGCCGGTGACGGAGGAGGCCGCGGTGGAAGACCCTCTGCACCCTTCCGCATTCCTCAAGGTGCCGGAGCTGCTCACGGTGGGCGGCTTCTATCTGCAGCGCGCGGAGGTATCCGGCGCCACCCGGGCGCTGAGCGCGAAGACGGGCGTGGACCCGTTCTTCCCGGCGCTGCTGGACGTGTACCTGGACTTCAAGCCGTTCGACGGGCTGCGCAGCTTCGCGGTGGGCCGGATGGCGTACGACCCGTTGGACCCGCTGCTCTCCACGCCCGTGACGAGCCTGGACCGGCTGTGGATCTACTTCGGCCTCTTCGACCACGTCTTCATCACCGCGGGCCGTCAGCACATCAAGTGGGGCAGCTCGAAGATCTGGAACACCACCGACTTCCTGCGCTCGCGCAATCCGGACCCGTTGTTCCTCTATGACTTGAGGCCCGGCGTGGACATGGTGAAGGTCAACGTGCCGTGGGAGGAGATGGCCGCCAACCTGTGGATCATCGGCACCGCGGACCTGGTGGACACGACGAGTGGAGTGGGCGGACTGGAGGACGAGGACCGCGTGCGCTACGGCGGCGCGGTGCGCGCGGAAATCGCGCTGGGCACCAGCGAGCTGGCGGCGACGGGCTCGTTCTATGAGGGGCGGCGCCCCCGCTATGGCCTGGACTACTCGCTGGGCCTGGGGCGGCTGGACTTCAACACGGAGATCGCCCTGGTGCATGGCGCGGACGTGGCCACGTGGGAGCGCGCGGCGGACGGTGGCTTCCAGGTGCGGGCGCTGGACGGGTTGCAGGTGCAGGCCAGTGGCGGCATGCAGGTCGAGCTGCGGGTGGCGGACACCTTCAAGACGGTGGTGCGGTTGGAGGGCTTCTACAACCAGTTGGGCAGCGATGACCGCGAGCTGCTGACGTGGGTGCAGACCGTCGGCGACTTCCAGCCGCTCTACTTCGGCCGCTTCTATGGCATGGCGCAGGTCGCCGTCACCGCGCGCAACATCTACGAGCCGACGACAACGCTCACCTTGCTGGGCAACGTGGGCGACCCCTCCTACGTCGTCCGGCTGGACATCAACGCCTCCCGGCTGCGTGACGTGACGGTCGCGGCCTTCGTGGAAGTTCCCTTTGGAGAGCGCGGCGGCGAGTTCCGCTTTCAGCCCGACCCCACCGTGGCGCCTGGTGCACCGGTGGACATGGGGTTGTTCCGCGCGGGCATCAACGTTCGCCTCAGGCTCTGAGCCCTACCCACATGACAGCTCCAGACGATTCCGCCCCGGCCTCCCCCAGCCAGCAAGGACGGAAGGTTCCCCCTGTCGACTCCGTCGCCGCGCCCGGCGCCGCCACCCCTCTGCCCGAACACGCTCCAGCGCACGAGCCCGGACCGCGCCCCGTCCTCTCCGACGAGCAGCGCCAGCGGGTGCTCTCCACCTTCAACGCCTCCGAGCGGGAGTTCGAGGGCGGCGACACGGTGGTGGCCTGCTTCGAGCAGCAGGTGGACCGTGCGCCCGACGCGACGGCGCTCGACTTCGAGGGCACGCGGCTGACGTACCGGGAGCTGGATGAGCGCGCCAACCGGCTCGCGCGCCACCTGCGCTCGTTGAGCGTGGGGCCGGAGACGCGCGTGGCGCTGTGCGCGGAGCGCTCCGTGGAGCAGGTGGTGGGGATGCTGGGCATCCTCAAGGCGGGAGGCGCGTTCGTTCCGTTGGACCCGGCGCATCCTCCCGAGCGCCAGGGCTTCATGCTCTCCGACAGCGGCGCGCCCGTGGTGCTCGCGCACCAGCGGGTGATGGACGAGTTGCCGCTGCGAGGCGAGATGCTGGTGGAGCTGGAGGGCCCCCGGCCGGAGTACGCGCACCTGTCCGTCGGACGACTGGACGCGGTGGTCACGCCGGAGCACCTCGCCTACGTCATCTACACCTCCGGTTCCACGGGACGCCCCAAGGGCGTCCTGGTGCCACACGCGGGTCTGCGCAATACGGCTTTGGCCGCGGTCCAGGCGCATGGCTTCCGGCCGGAGGACCGGGTGCTCCAGTTCGCGTCGATGACCTTCGACGCCTCCGTGTGCGAGGTCTTCGCCACGCTGCTCGCGGGCGCGACGCTGGTGCTCGCGCCCCAGGAGCGACTGCTTCCCGACGCGCCCCTGCGAGCGCTGCTGCGTGAGCGCGCCGTCACCGCCGTCACCCTCACCCCATCCGTGCTCGCGCAGTTGGAGACGGAGGGACTGGAGGGGCTGCGCACCGTCATCTCCGCGGGCGAAGCCCTGCCCATCGCCGTGGCCGAGCGCTGGAGCGAGGGGCGCCGGATGCTCAACGCCTACGGCCCGACGGAGGCCAGCGTCTGTGCCGCCATCACTCCGCACGCGGTGGTACCGGGCGCCATCACCCTGGGCACGCCGTGGCCCAACACGCGGCTCTATGTGCTCGACGAAGCGCTGGAGCCCCTGCCCCCCGGCGTGGCCGGCGAGCTGTACATCGGCGGCGTGGGCGTGGCCCGTGGATACCTGGGCCGTCCGGACCTCACGGCGGAGCGCTTCCTGCCCCATCCCTTCAGCCCCATCCCCGGCGCGCGGCTGTACCGCACCGGAGACCTGGCGCGGTGGACGCCGGACGGAGAGCTCGAGTACGCGGGCCGCGCCGACACGCAGGTGAAGCTGCGCGGCATGCGCGTGGAGCCGGGTGAAGTCGAAGCCCTGCTCGCGCGCCATCCCGAGGTCCGCGAAGTCGCGGTGCTCGCGCGCGAGGTGACGGCCGGAGAGCTGTCGCTGGTGGCCTTCATCGTCCCGGATGTGGGCCTGGATGCGGCCCGTGTCAGCACGGCCCTGCGTGCGTGGCTGCGACAGCAGCTCCCCGAGCACCTGGTGCCCTCCGTGCTCATGACGCTCTCCACCCTGCCCCTGACGACCTCGGGGAAGGTGGACCGGCGAGCGCTGGGGGTGATGCCGCTCGAGCGCGGCGATGCATCGGGCGCTGTCCCTGGAGGCGAGCCTCGAGGAAAGCTGGAGGCGCTGCTCGCGGGCCTGTTCCAGCAGGTGCTGGGTGTGGAGAGGGTGGGACGGGACAGCGACTTCTTCGACCTGGGTGGGCACTCGTTGAGCGCGACGCGGCTGCTGGCGCGCGTACAGCATGCGGTGGGGGTGGAGCTGCCGCTGAGCGCGCTGTTCTCCCACGCCACGGTGGCCTCCCTGGCGCGCGCGCTGGGGCCCAAGGCCGCGTCGCTCGGAGCGCCCCTCGCGGGCCCCACGCAGCTTCCCGACGACGCCGTCCCGATGACGTCCCTGGCACAGGAGCGGCTGTGGTTCCTTCAACAGCTTCAGCCCGACTCGGCGGCGTACCTCGTCGTCGACGCGCTGGAGTTCCGGGGCGTGCTGAGCGTGCCCGCGATGGAGGCCACGCTGCGCCGGATGGTGGAGCGACATGCCGCGCTTCGCGTCACCTTCACGCCCGTCGAGGGCAGCCCGCGCCTGCGCACCCACGCGGTGCACGAGCCCGTGCTCGCCGTGGAAGACCTGTCGCGGCTCCCTCGCGAGGCGGGGACACCGGAGGCCGTGCTCCAGCGCCGACTGAGTGAAGAAGCCGCGCGCCCGCTCTCGTTGGAAGACGGGCCGCTGTACCGGTTCCGCCTCTTCAGCGTCGGCCCCGAGCAGCACGTGCTGCTCCTGGTGCTTCACCACCTGGTGGTGGATGGCCTGTCCATGGGCATCCTCCTGAATGAGCTGGCGCGGACGTACTCCGCCCTCCAGGAAGGCCGTGAGCCCGCCCCGGCGCCGGTGACCATGACCTACGCGGATGTCTCCGCGTGGCAGCGCACTCCCGAGGTGCGCGCGCGTGAGGACATCCACCTCGAATACTGGAAGCGACAGCTCGCCGGTGCACCGGCGCTGCTCATGCTTCCCACCGACAAGCCTCGACCGCCGGTCCTCTCCGACCGGGGCGCGTACTCGCGTCGACACATGCTGCCCCGCGAGGTCCGTCAGCGCCTGGAGGCCCTGTGCCGACATCACCAGGTGACGCCTTTCATGGCGCTCTATGCCGTCTTCGCCACCCTGCTCCACCGTTACTCCGGTGAGCAGGAGCTGTGCATCGGCACGCCTGTCTCCGGCCGCAGTCACGAGTCCACGGAGGAGATCGTCGGTCTCTTCATCAACACGCTCGTGCTGCGCACCCACCTGTTGCCAGCCGCGCCCTTCTCCATGCTGCTGGCCCACGTCTGGGCGATGTCACTGGAGACCTTCAGCCACCAGCACGCCCCCTTCGAGCGGGTCGTCGATGCGCTCCATGTCGAGCGCAGCCTGAGCCACGCGCCGCTGTTCCAGGTGATGTTCGACCTGCGCCGCGTCGACTCGCCCCTCTCCTTCACCGGCCTGTCTTCGCAGCACGTCTTCGTCGACAACGGCACCAGCCAGCTCGACCTCGCACTCACCGCCACCGAACTGCCGGACTCTTCGCTCCAGCTCTTCTTCCAGTTCCGCACCGACCTCTTCGAGCACGCCTCCGTCGAGCGGATGCTCTCCCACTTCGTCCTGCTGCTGGAGCAGGCCCTCGCCGCTCCCCAGCTTCCCCTCTCCGAGCTCTCCCTCCTCGACGCCGACGAGCGACGACGCGTCCTGCTCGACTTCAACGACACCGAGCGGACCTTCGACGCAGACGGCACTGTCGCTTCTCTTCTTGAAGCCGCGTTCGCTCGCACTCCCGACGCCATCGCGCTCGTCGCTCCGGATGCCACGCTCACCTTCGCGCAGCTTCATGCGCGCGCCTCGCGTCTCGCGTCCCACCTCGCAGCGTTGGGGGCTCGTCCCGAGGCCGTCGTCGGCGTCTGCGTCGAGCGCTCCTCCGAGGCCGTCGTCTCGCTGCTCGCCGTCCACCTCACCGGCGCCGCATGCCTTCCGCTGGAGCCGTCTCATCCACCAGCACGCCGTGCACTGCTGCTTCAGCAGTCCCGTGCCAGCCTCGTCGTCACTTCGCCTTCGCTGTTTGACGGCGTTCAACTCGACGCGGTGCTCGTGCAGCCACAAGACGCCCTGCGGCCCGGTGCGGCGCTCGCGCAGCCCTCACGCGCGCATCCGGACAACCTGGCGTACATCCTCTACACCTCGGGCTCCACCGGCCTGCCCAAGGGCGTCCTCTCCACCCAGCAGAACGTCGTCCACTGCTTCGACGCCTTCGACTCCCTCTACTCCACTGCCCCCGGCCACACCTGGGCCGCCTCCGGCAGCCTCTCCTTCGACATCCACCAGGAGGAAATCCTCTTCAGCCTCTCCCGCGGCGCTCGCGTCATCCTCCGCGACGTCGGCCCCCTCGGCCTCGCGCGCGACATCCTCCGCCACCGCGTCTCCCACGTCGTCATCACCCCCTCCTCCCTCGCCACGGCCCTCGAGGAGCCCGGTGCCTTCGACGCCTTCCGCTCTCTCTCCGTCCTCGTCACTGGCGGCGAAGTCCTCCCCGACTCTCTCGTCCAATCCCTCGCGCTGACTTCCACCCGCCTCGTCAACACCTACGGGCCCACTGAAGCCAGCATCAACGTCGCCGCCGAAATCTCCCTCCCCCACCGCCCCGTTCGTCTCGGCCGCCCTCTTCCTCGCTGCCGCCTCTACGTCCTCGACGACTCCCTCCAGCCTCTCCCCCCAGGCGTCCCAGGCAAGCTCTTCATCGGCGGCATCTGCCTCGCTCGCGGCTACCACTCCCTTCCTCACCTCACCGCTGAGCGCTTCATCCCAGACGCCTTCTCTTCCTCCCCCGGCTCTCGCCTCTACGACACGGGCGACAGGGCCCGCTGGAATGACGACGGCTCCCTCTCCTTCCTCGGACGCTCCGACTTCCAGCTCAAGCTCCGCGGCGTCCGCGTCGAAGTCGAGGAAATCGAAGCCGCTCTCCTTCGCCTCCACGGCGTCCGTCAGGCCGCTGTCCTTCCCTTCCGCCCCTCTCGCGACACCTTCCTCGTCGCCTTCCTCGTCCTCGACGACTCCGCACCCTCTCTCTCCTCTCTTCGCGACGCGCTGGCCTCCTCTCTTCCGGAAGCCCTCGTCCCCTCCCGCTTCCTCTCCCTCCCCTCCCTCCCCTTCACCACCAGCGGCAAGGTCGACAGGACGGCCCTCTCCTCCTTCGACATCTCCTCCGCTGTCGCGGCCGAGTCCTCTTCCGACTCCGCTCCTCGTGGCCAGGCAGAGGCTCTCCTCTCCCAGCTCTTCGCTGACGTCCTCTCCCTCTCCGTCGTCCCTCGCGACGCTGACTTCTTCTCCCTCGGCGGCCACTCCCTCTCCGCCACCCGCCTCGTCTCCCGCATCCGCCTCGCCTTCGGCGTCGAGCTTCCTCTCGCCTCCCTCTTCGCCTCTCCCTCCGTCGCGGGACTGGCCGCCGCACTCGCTCAGCACCACGCGCCTGCCCTCCCTCTCCCCAAC
>NZ_JABUMQ010000017.1:0-63459 GCF_013336645.1 Myxococcus sp. CA039A
CCCGCCGTCCGCCTCATGAACCCGAGCCTCCCGACGCCGCCTTCTCCCGCTCCTTGTCCACGTTGATTTCGGTGACGCCCTTGTTGTCGATGGACAAGAGGAACAGCTGCTTCACCGCCTCGCGCTTCTCGTTGAACGAGGTGCGGCCGGTGGCGCCGTCGAAGTCCTTCAGGTTGGACAGCGCGTCACGCATCTGCGCGCGCGTGCGGGGCCCGCCCTCCTTCTTCTCCACCAGCTGCCGCAGCATGCGCCCGGAGTCGTACCCAATGGCCTCCAGGAGCCCCGGGTCCTTGCCCGTCTCCTGCTTGTAGGCCTCCCGGTACTTGCGCACGAAGGTGCGCGTCGCCGGCCGCTGCGAGTCCACGAAGAAGCCGTCCACGTACACCGAGCAGGTGACGAACTTGCCGCCGCGCTCAATCAGCTCCGGCAGGCCCGAGCGCCCCTTGGGGCTGCTCCACTGGTTGGCGCCGAAGAGCGTCACCGTCTTCAGCTCCTTCTTGCCCGTCGTCTTGCGGATGCGCTCCAAATCGCGCGGGTCGCACGCGTTGGTGACGATGTCCTCCACCGCCAGCGCCGGGGCGACCAGGCTCACCCGCCGCCAGTCGTCCGGCATGAAGATGGCCTCGAAGTCGATGATGGGCTCCACGCCACTCTTCACCTTCTCCAGCGCCTTGCGGCGACGGAAGGCGTCCAGGTTCTCGCCCTGCAAGTCCCTCACGCCCTCGACGTAGTCGCCGCGGTCCTCCAGGTAGTAGCGGCCCACCAGCTTCTTGGCCTCGGTGGTGAAGGTCGTCTGGTCATGCGAGTAGCGCTCCGCGCCCCGCACGACTCCGCCGCGCTCCGTCACCTGGTCCCAGAACGAGTCCGCCAGCTCCACTCCGTAAGGGATGTTCGGGTACAGGAGGGCGAACTTCTTGTAGCCCTTCACGTTGATGGCGTAGTCCGCGATGGCGTCCGCCTGCGCGGCGTTCGTCAGCATGTTGCGGAACACGTAGGGGCCCAGGTCCGTGACGCCTTCCTGGCGCGTCATGGTGAGCAGCGGAAGCTGGAGCTCCTCGGCCACCAGCGCCGCGCGCTTGGAGTCGTCACCCAGCAGCGGCCCCAGCACGGCGATGGCGCCGTCGTCGAAGGCGAGCTGCTCCATCGCCTGGCCCGTCTTGTTGACGTCGCCCTGCGTGTCCTTCACCACCAGCTCGATGTCGCTGCCCTCCAGGCCCAGCTGGATGCCGCGCAGCACCGCCTCGCCGATGGGCTGGTAGCGGCCCGTCATGGGCAGGAGCACGCCCACCGTCTTCGGCTTCGCCTCCACGCGCCGCGTGGCCCGCGCGAGCAGCTCCCGCGCCTGGGGCGCGAAGGGACTCTGCGGCGCCTCCGCGAGGAAGCGGTTGAGCGTCTCCTCCAGCCGCGTCCACTCGCGCAGGTGGTAGTAGACGCGCGCCAGCTTGAAGGTGAGCACGGGCCACGCCGGGTTGGACGCGGGCAGGCCCTCCGCCACGCGCGCGATGTCCACGAAGTCCGCGCGGCCCTCCACCAGCGCCTCCACCCGGGCCACCGCCGCGTCGCGCTCCTGCTGCGTCTTCGCCTGCCCCGCCTGCTCCACCGCCAGCGTCAGCGACTGCCCATACAGCCCCGCGCCCTCGGCCGCCCGGGCCGCGTCGCGCAGGAGCTGCTCACGCTCGGCGCCCTCGGCGCGCTCGGCGAGGCTGGACAGCGTCTGGTACGCGTCGCGGTAGGCGCCCACCTCCATGGCGGACAGCGCCAGCTTGCGCTTGGCGTCCTCGGCCTGGTTGTAGAGGGGGTTCTCGAAGAGCAGCTCGTTGAAGGACTTGCGCGCGTTGACGTAGTCCTTCGACTCGAAGAAGAGGACGCCGGCCTGGTAGAGCGCGTCCTGGCCCGCCGTCGTCGCGGGGTACGCCTTGCGCACGGACAGGTAGGCCTCGGCGGCCTTCTTCTTGTCGGGCGTGGCCTGGGCCGTCTGCCTCGCCTGGGCGAGCACCGCGTCCGCGGTCGCGTCCTTCCTCGCCTCGACGGCGGGCCGCTTGGGGAACGGATCTCCCGTGGGGACATCCTCTCCCGTGTCGCCACCGGCAGGCGGGGTGCGTGAGGGTCGAGGACAGGCCGTCAGCAGCAGGGCCAGCGCGACGAGGAGCGAGCGGCGCAAGGTGGGCAGGACTTCCATGGCAGTGGGGTGCATAGCAGCGGCGATGCGCCTCCGTCGACAACGGAGCGGGGAGAAGATTCCGCGTGGAACCCCTCCCGCTGTGCACCCCTCGTGCCCGACCGCCCACGGCCCCTGGACGTTGACTTCCTCACGTTGGCGCGGCGCCAGGGCCACACGCACGCGGCCCCAGGGCCACGACGCGCCGGCCCAGGCCCTGCTCCCAGGGCGAGCGGCCGGCCGTGGCTCACCTACGCACCGCGGCTTCGCTCAGCCAAACAGCTCCTTCACCTTGGCGAAGAAGCTCTTGGACTGCGGATGGGACTCCTCACCGGACAGCTCCGCGAGCTTCTCCAGGAGCTCGCGCTGCTTGGAGGACAGCTCCGTGGGCGTCTCCACGACGACGCGCACGTGCTGATCTCCCCGCTGCTGGCTGTGCAGGTGGGGGATGCCCTTGCTCTTGAGCCGGAAGACCTTCCCGGACTGGGTGCCCGCGGGGATGGTCATCTTCACCTTCCCGTCGAGCGTGGGGACGTCGATCTTCGCGCCCAGCGCCGCGTGGGTGAAGGAGATGGGCACCTCGCAGAAGACCTCGTACTCCTCGCGCTGGAAGAGCGGGTGCTCCTTGACGATGACGGTGACGTAGAGGTCTCCGGCGGGGCCGCCCCGGTCTCCCGGCTCGCCCATGCCCGTCAGCCGCACCCGCGTGCCGTTGTCCACGCCCGCGGGGATGGCGACCTCAATCACCTCTTCGGAAGGCGTCTTCCCGGAGCCCTTGCAGCGCGCGCAGGGGTCCGGCACCACCGCGCCCGTGCCGCCGCAGTCCCCACAGGGACGCGACACCGCGAAGAAGCCCTGCGTGTAGCGCAGCTCTCCGCTGCCGCCGCACGTTCCACACGCGCGAGGACCCGCGCCGCTCTTGCTGCCCGAGCCCGTGCACGTCTCACACTTCTTCGGCCGCGGAATCGTCACCTTGGGACGGCTGCCGAACGCGGCCTCCTCGAAGGTGATTTCCAGGTTGTAGCGCAGGTCCGCGCCACGCGAGCTGGTGCGGCGCCCACCCCCCCGGCCACCGCCGAAGATGTCGCCGAAAATCTCGCCGAAGATGTCGTTGATGTTGACGCCCTGGAACCCACCGCCGGCGCCACCAAAGCCCTCGAACGGGTTGCCCGAGTGCCCGAAGCGGTCGTACTTCGCCCGCCGGTCAGGGTCGCTGAGCACTTCGTAGGCTTCCGAGGCTTCCTTGAACTTCTCCTCGGCCTCGTTGTTTCCCGGGTTGCGATCCGGATGGTACTGGAGCGCCACTTTGCGAAACGCGCTCTTCAGCTCCTGCGCGGAGACGGTCTTCTGGACGCCCAGGATCTCGTAATAGTCGCGTTTCTGACCGGCCGCCGCTGCTGGCATTCGCTTCAACCCCTGGAATTTGCTGGACTTTTTGACGCCGCGAAAAACTCTGAGTCACTATAACGCAGCGGAACGCGCCAGCAATCCAAGGGGCAAAACCAAGGCCGCCCGGGGGCCATGGAGGCCACCGGGCGGCTTGAAGAGAGACGGGGCGGTCAGGGTAGGGGCGGGAGGACTAGACGGTCCACACGCGGTTGGCGGTCAGCTCCATCCGGGCCAGCCTGCGTTTGAGCGCCGGATCCACCGCTCCGTTGGACGCCCACTTGGGCACCACGAAGTGCAGCTCCGCGTTGTAGAGCTTGGCGGCGCTGGCCAGCAGGCTCCACCGGTTCTCCGCGGTCGGCTCGTCCACCATGCCCGGGGTGACAATCTCCAGGATGATGGGCGTGCGCGCCGAGTCGGACTGGCGGCAGGTGAAGTCGGGACGTGCGTCCTCGATGGTGCCCGACAGGATGGGAGGCGGCATGAATCCAGGGAGACGGGCCTTGATGTCCGTGTACCCGATGGTGCGGAAGTACTCGGCCATGAGCCACAGGAGCCGGCGACGCTCCTCGTCTTCAACCACCGGCTCGCAGCCCGGATTGAAAAGGACCTCTTTTTCGTTATTGGTGTCCATGGCTCCCCTGAACCTGTCCGCAGGGACGGAGGGGGGCAACGGAACGGGCCTGCCTGCTGATGACGGCTGGTGGGAAAGCAGGCGGCAAGGCACGACGTTTCACGTCCCTCTAGACTTGGACCTCTTGGCGACTCGGTGACAGAGTCCGCCGCCAAACAGTGGCTCCTCGTCCCTCCCCACACGTCTACCGCCGACTCCTCGGCTACCTGCGCCCCTACCGCCGGCTGCTGGCGGCGGGTGTCTGCGCGTCACTCGCCGCCGCCGCGGCGACCTCCGCGTATGCCTGGGTCGTCGGGCCGCTGTTGCGCGCGGTGCTCACGGACCAGCCCGTCACCGTGGCCGGGGTGTCGCTGCCTGGCGACGTGTTGTTGCGGCGATTGCCGCTGGTGGTGGTGGCGCTCGCGCTGGTGAAGGCCCTGGCCCAGTTCCTCCAGGGTGGCCTTATGCAGCGGCTGGGCCAGCGTGTCATGGCGGACCTGCGCGGTTTTCTCTACGGGCGACTGCTCGGCCAGCCGCCCGCGTTCTTCGAGCGGCGACACTCCGGTGAGCTGTTGTCTCGCTTCACGTCGGACGTGCCGTTGGTGGAGTTCTCGATAACGCAGGCGTTGTCATCGTACGTGAAGGATGGGCTGCAAGCGGTGGCCCTGCTGGCGACGTGCTTCCTCATCGACGCGAAGCTTTTCCTCTTCACGTTCATCGTGGTGCCGGTGACCGTGCTGCCCATCAATCGCTTCGCCCGCTCGCTGAAGAAGGTCGCCGCCCGCTCGCTGCAGAGCCTGGGCGCGCTGACGTCGCTGACGGCCGAGCAGCTGCAGAACCTGCCAGTGGTGCAGGCCTACGGCGGGCAGGCACGCGCGCTCGAGTCCTTCGACGTGGAGGCGGACAAGTACCTGGGCGAGATGCGCCGCTCGCTGTTCCTGCGCGGCGCGGTGAGCCCCACGGTGGAGCTGCTCGGAATCGCCGGCGTGGCCATGGCGGTGGCGTGGGGCGCGCGCGCGGTGTCCGCGGACCCCGAGCTCGCGGGACGGCTCTTGTCCTTTCTCGCAGCTGCGTTGCTGTTGTATCAGCCGATCAAATCCCTGAGCGGCACGCTGTCCCAGGTGCTCACGGGGCTGGCGGCGGCGGAGCGGCTGTTCGCCATCGCGGATGAGCCCTCGCCTCCGGACACGGGGGATGCGGCCCATCCGCTGTCGCAGGCGCTGGTGCTGGAGGGCGTGAAGGCCACGTATCAGGACGGGCGCGAGGCGCTGCGGGGCGTGGACCTGGTGGTGCCCGCGGGCAAGCGCGTGGCGCTGGTGGGGCCGTCGGGCGCCGGGAAGACGACGCTGTTCTCCGTGCTGCTGGGGTTTTTGCCGTCGTCGGGCGGACGGGTGCTGTGGGACGGCGCGCCGCTGGAGTCTCTGAAGCCGTCGAGCGTGCGCGGACAGGTGGCGTGGGTGCCGCAGGAGCCGGTGCTGTTCTCCGGCACGGTGCGCCACAACCTGCGGCTGGGCCGGCCCGAAGCGACGGACGCGGAGTTGTGGGAGGCGCTCGCGCTGGCGCACGCGGAGGACTTCGTGCGCGCGCTGCCTGGAGGGCTCGACGAGTCCGTGGGCGAGCGAGGCAGCCGGCTGTCGGGCGGGCAACGGCAGCGGCTGGCGCTGGCGCGCGCGTTCCTGTGCAAGCCGTCGGTGCTGCTGCTGGACGAGCCCACCAGCGCGCTGGACGCGGCGAGCGAGGCGGCGGTAGGCGCGGGGCTGGAGACGCTGATGCGCGGCCGCACGGTGCTGGTGATTGCACATCGGCTGTCCACCGTGCGCGACGCGGATGTGATTGCCGTGGTGGAGGAAGGCCGCGTGGTGGAGTCAGGCACGCACGCGGAGCTGCTCGCGCTGCGGGGCCGCTACCTGCGGCTGCTGGGTGAAGGCGCCGTCGCGGCGTAGCGACGGCGGCGGCACGACGGGTTCTCGTCCACTCAGACGTTGATGGCGACCGCGCGGGCCTGGCGGAAGCGGACCCGGGGACATTCCCCCACCGCGCCGCTTGCCTGCACACGCGGGCTCTGCCAGCGTTCCCCTGTCTGATGCGTCATCGGGAGCCCTTGTCCCTCAACGCGTTGCTGCTCGTGCCCGCGCTGGCCCTCGCGGCCCTAGCGTGTGTGGCCGTGTCCGCGCGCCACCTCGCGCTCGCCGCCGCGGCCACCGGCACCCTGGTCCTGGTCCCCATCGTCTTCCGATTGTGGACACGCACCTGGTACCGGGGGCTCGTCGTGCGCGGCGCCGGCATCTTCCTCATCGGCATGCACGTCCCGCTGCTGCTCGCCGGCGCCCTCGCCTACAGCCGCATCGGCTGCACCGAAGGCGACTGTCCCGGCCTCTACCTGCTGGGTGTGCTCGTGTCTCCTGTCGCCGGAGCCCTCTCCAGCGTCGTCTACTGGCTGGTCGGTCGTCCCCCAGTCTGAATTCCAAGAATTACCCGGAGAGACTAGTCTCTCCTGGAATGCTTGTTACTCTGCGGCTCCGCTTCATGCCCGGGCTCTCGGTGGCCTCGTCCGTGCCCGTTACCGTGTTCCTGTGGTGCTTCACGCTCGCACCCCTGCTGCACGGTCCCGAGGCCCTTGCGGGCACGGTGGATGCCGCCGGTCCCTTCGCCGCCGTGGTGGCGTTGGCCCTACTCATTGAGTTGCCCCTGCTGTCGCTCGCGCTGGCCGGCACGGGGCTGGGGCGGCGTGTGCCGCTCGCCGTCATGTTGGGCATGGCCACCCTCCCGTGGATGGTGGGGCTGCTGGGCACGGAGGTCCTGGTGGGCCGCGCCATGTCCGGCCTGACGCGCCTGTCCACCCAGGCCACGGTGCTGGACGTCGCGACGAGCACCGGCCACGCCATGGCGCCCCGGCTGCTGGGTGCGTGGACGAGCGCCGCGCTGCTCCTGGGGCTCGCGCTGGGGCTCGCGCTGGCGCGCTTTGGTCCGTCGTGCGCGGAGGCAGCCGGAGGGCGCAGGCGCGGCCGGGGACTGCTGCTCGCCAGCGGGGTGACGGCGGCGCTGGGCTCGGTGGCGGTGGTGGGCGCGCTGGAGGCGCGTCACTTCCTCGAGATGCTCACCGGGCTGGGACAGGTGCCCGAGTCGGCGCGTGAGGAGTGGGTGGCCACGGGCATGGAGGCGGCCACGCGACTGCGTGAGGTGCGCTGGTTGTGCACGTCGGTATTGGCGGTGCTGGGCATCATGCTGGTGGCGCGAGGCAGTGGCCGCGAGGCCTCACGTCCCACGCCTCGCTGGGCCCCCCGGCTGGTGCCCGCGGCCGCCGTGACGGCCCTGCTGGTGATGGATGTGCACCCGGTGCAATCCGTGGCCGAGAACGCGCACATCACCCTGCCCCGGAACCGGGGCGCGGTGCCCACCACGCTGGACATGCTGCGGCTGCTGGGGCTCGACGTCGCTCCGGCTCAGAGCAGCCAGATGAGCAACAGGACTCCGGCCACCACGCCCACGCCGAACACGACGAGCATGATGACCCCCTCGGAGCCACGAGCTTCCGGCGGCGTCACCTCCTCAGGGTGAGGCGCGCCATGCACGTATCGCAGGGGAGCCGCCGGCGCGAGGGCGGGCGCGGGTGACGGCGCCTCCAGCGAGGGCAGCGTGGGCTCCGACGGACGCTGCGCCTCGCGCAGGATGATGCCCGCACCCGCCATCTCCAGCCCCTCGCGGGCCAGCGCCAGCACGCGCTGCATGTGCAGGATGTAGCGGTCCTGCCCGGTGTACGTGCCCATCGCCTGGGCGGCTCGCACCAACCGGTGGGGAACCAGTTGAGGGTCCGCCTTCACCACGGCCGCCGCGGGACGGGCGCGCTCACCTTCGGACTCCACGCGGCCGGTGCGCACGCCCTCGCCGCTGGCCCACATGTAGTGGTCCTCCAGCAGCGTCAGCTCCTGCCGCCGCACCCGGCCGTCCGAGTCCACCTGGGACATCAGCTCCGCGCCGTCGGTGCCCATGTGCCAGACGGTGCGCAGGCCATTCTCTCCCGGCGGGCCCTCCACCGCGTGAACGCGGGAGAGTGCTTGCACCGCGGTCTTCAACGTCTCGGGCGAGGACTCGGCCATCAGGAGCCGGAGACTAGGGGCGTCGGGTCGGAAACGGAAGGCGGCCGTGCCCACGCCCGCTCGCTCCCACCCGCTCCCGTGTCCGCGTCCGCCTGCCCAGGTTGAACGACGAAGCACCGGGCGCGTGCGCCAGCGGACATCTGGCGTCAGAGCGCCTCCGCGCGGAGCCCCACCATGGCCATCATCATCCCCGACGAACCCCTGGACACCCCCTTCACCGTTCCCGGCAACCGCGCCGAGGTGACGGGTGAGCCGGACGAACACTTCCTCACCGCGCAGGTGAGCTGGGACGGCGAACGCCAGCACGGCGGCGGCTACGTCCCGGAGGACTTCGAGTGGACCTCCAATCCCAAGGAGCGCCAGGACGCGCTGATGGGCGAGTGGCCCGAGGAGCACTGATGCCGCGTGCGCTCGGCTGTCCGCCGGGGTAAGCGTCCCCGCCGCCATGAGCCGCTCCAAGGACAGAGGTGCCGATTTCACGCGCGAGTTCGAGGGCGCGCAGACACTCGACGGACTGCTGGAGGTGTCCGGCAGCCCCTGCGACACCGCGGAGGTGCTCGCCCGCATGCAGGCGGCCCACGCCGAGGGGCGCCCGCACAGCGACGTCATCCCCGGGCTGTTCGAGGAGGAGCCGCGCTTCCCCTCGCCCGACATCGCCCGGCTGCTGTACCAGAACCTGCTGGGCCTCTGGGACCTGGTGGAAGAGGGGCGCGCGGTGCGCCTGGAGGACGGCCCCCGGCCGCCCCGGCCGAAGAAGGTCAAGGCTCCCCTGCCGCAAGCCTTCCACCCGGACGAGCCCACGGGCGAATTCGTCGAGGCGGCCTGGCGTTACCTGGAGGACGACGAGAAGGCGCGCACGCGGCTGATGCACTCCTTCGAGAACCGGCAGGATGCCTTGCTGGGCGCGCTTGACGCCGCGGGGCTCACGGACGAAGGATACGGAGTCGCCCGCCACCTGCTCTTCGAGCTGTACGCCATGCTGGAGCTGGGGTGGTCGCCGGGAGTCGCTTCGGTGCGCTCGGCGGCGCTGGTGGCGGACACGACGGCTCCACCGGTGCCCCAGTCCCTGCGGACGTATGCGGACGAGGCGCTCTTCGAGGCGGAGCAGGACGAGGAGCAGCCCCTGACCGCACAGGAGCTGGAGGCGGTGCGCACCCTCGTCCAAAGCGGACTCGCGGCGCTCTGGGGCGCACGCAAGGGGAGATGAAGGATGGCCAAGGACAGGGACGACAACGGCGGCGGCGGCTTCTCCGGGAAGCGCGACAAGACGTGGCGAGAAATCGACGCGGGGCGCGCCAAGGGCAGCAAGTACCACTCCCGCCAGGATGACCCCGCGCAGCAGAAGATTGAGCGCAGCGCGAGCTACCAGAAGTACAAGACCGCCGCGGATGCGCTCTTCACCGGCGGCGAGCTTCCCGAGGGACTGGCGAAGACGTTCGACCCAGAGGGCAAGCGCAAGGCCCAGAAGCAGGCCATGCAAAAAGTCACGGAGTCCGAGACGCGCGCCGACTGGGTGAAGGCCGTGGTGGACTACCTGGAGAAGTACCCGGAGCTGCCCGAGGACGCGTACTTCCTCGACAGCCTGTTGGACCATCCGCGCGAGCGCATCGTCGACAAGGCGCTGGCCCGGCTGGAGGGACTGGCCGAAGAGGGCAAGCTGCCGAAGAAGGTGCCGCAGAGTCTGGACCAGCGGCTGAAGTCGGTGGAGCTGACCAGCATGGACCCCGACATGCAGGGCCGCGCCAAGACGCTGCGCGAGAAGCTGCGCGCCTGAAGCAGGAGGCCGCGAGCGGGCGTTGGACGCCGCGCCGTCGCGAGCAACAAACCTGACACAAGGCTGACAGGAACAGAGGTCATGGTGACTCCCATCGGCACTTCCGCCGAGCTGGAGACCTGTCATGGCCCACCGACTGAACTGGTTCGAGATTCCCGTCGTCGACCTGGCGCGCGCCACGCGCTTCTACGAGTCCGTCCTGTCCACCACGCTGAAGGTGGAGGACTTCCACGGCACGCGCATCGCCGTCTTCACCCGGAAGCAGGAGGGGGATGTGACGGGAGCGCTCATCCACTCGCCGCACATGCGTCCCTCGCTGGAGGGGAGCCGGGTGTTCCTGGACGCGGGCTCCGATTTGGATGGCGCCATCCGCCGTGTCGCCCAGGCGGGAGGCAAGGTGCTGGTGGAGAAGACGTCCATCGGGGCCCTGGGGTCGTTCGCGGTGTTCCAGGACACCGAGGGGAACGCGGTGGCGCTTCACGCGCACGCGGGGCACTGAGGGCTCGGGGTGGGCCGTCACTACCGCGCGGGGGAGCGGCCCCGGTGGACGAGCACGACGGAGCGCAGACCGCCCTCCGCGGGCTCGTGCACGATGCGCAGCTCTTCGCCCGAGCGCGTGTACACCGTCATGTCGCCGTCCTCGCGGCGCCAACCGTCGCGGCGCAGCGCCTGGGCGTAGAAGGCATCCACTTCGCCCGCGGACATGGGAACGAGGAAGGACAGCGTCCTCGAGCCCTCGTCATTCACGCGCAAGACCTGTCGGGCCCCTGGGGGCAGTGACGCGACGTCGCCCTCGGTGCCTGGTTCACGGCGCAGGGTGTGGTTGGCCTCGCCCAGGTAGACGAGCGTGACGCCGACATCCTGTGGCTGGAGGATGACGGTGAAGGTGATGCCCCGGTACATGTCGATGGCGGTGAGCATGGCCGCGCCGCTCGCGAGCTGGGGTTGCTCGGCGCCTGGAGGGACATGGAGGCCGCCGGCACGGAAGGCATCCGCGAAGCGCTGGATGAGGTCTTCCGCGCGCTCCTTCACCACCACCGCGCGAAGCACCACCGGCACGCCGCCCGCTTCCACCACTTCACTCGCGTCCACCTGTTCCAGGACGCGCATCGACGGCCAGGCGAAGCGGGGCGCGCTGTCCGGCGATGGCGCGCCCGTGGGTGCGCTGCTCGGGCCGGCTCCAGACTTGGGGCTCGTGGGCACGGAGCCGGGCTTCGTCGCGGAGCTCGCGCCTGCCTCAACCTTCGGACTCGCGGATGCAGTGCTCGACTTCGCCGCACTCGCGCCTGCCTCCAACGTCGGGCGCGCGGGCGAGGAGCCCGCCTTCGCGGCGTTCGCACCGGCCTCAAGCTTCGGACTCGCGGATGCAGCGCTCGACTTCGTTGCGCCCGCACCTGTCTCCACCGTCGGGCGCGCGGGCGAGGAGCCAGCCTTCGCGGCCTTCGCACCAGCTTCAACCTTCGGACTCGCGGACGCGGTGCTCGCGCCCTCCTCCGGCTTGGAGTTCACGGGCGCGGCATGCACGGCGGCCACGCTCAGCAGCACCAGCGCGGCGAACACGGACCTCACCGCACCCGCACTCCGCCCAGCCACCGGTTCTGCCGGGCCACGTTGTACGGGCGATTCAGGTTCGGCGCACTGAAGGGCGTCGTCTCCCAGACCGACTGGCCACCCGCGTGCGTCCCACCGATGTTCTCCTGGTAGCGGTCCTCCTCGCCCCGGAAGCTCATGAAGAACTGGTCCTCGTTCACCGACTCCGAGCCCACCAGCGCCGCGAGCGCCGACCCCGCCCCACCGCCTCCACCATTCGTGCGGTACACACGCTCCGCCCAGAGGTAGTAGTCCCGATTGCCGCAGACCGCCCCACTGTTCATGCTCAGCGGACAGGCCCGTCCCTCATCCACCGTCGACAGGCCCCAGTCATCCAGGAACAAGCCAAACCGCCCCCGGCACTCGCCACCCGTCGCACGCCCCGCAGCGCACACCCGGAAGGTCGCCGCCGCGCGCCGCTGCGACGCCTGGAAGAAGCTCGGCTCCATGAAGCGACCGATGCGCTCGGCGCGAAGCTGCGTGGACGCCGTGCACCGCATCCCCGGCGACAACACCCGCATGGACGCCAGCGGCCCCTGTGCATCCGCCGGCCTCAGCGTGGGCACCCCGTCGGGCAGCTCCGCCTCACAGTCCACCCGGATGGGCTGCGCGCGCGCAATCGCCAACTGGAGCGGCACTCCACCCGCGCCATCCATACGGCTGCGGCCGTCGTAGTCCACGTAGCGGCCGTTCGCCTCCGCCAGGGCCCCCGTCACCGCCGAGGGGCGCTGCCACTCGCGGTCCTCCGGGTCGTGCATCACACGGCCCGTCGCGTTCCACATCGCGAAGTTCGCGGCCTCCTGCACCTTCAACGTCAGCGCCCCCACCTCCGCGAAGTAGATGCCGAACAGGAGGATGGTGATGAACACCATCAAACCCAGCGACGTCTCGACGAGGGACTGTCCTCGTGCCGCTCGCGAGCGCATGTCAGTACCCCGCTCCCCGCCGGCTGCCGCCGCGATACCCCGCCTGCTCCAGCTCCCTCAACACCCGCCCGTGCTCGGCGAAGCCCGCCGCTTCCAGGCTCGCCGCGGGCCTGTCATCCGTGGAGCCCTCCGGACTCACCAACGTGGCGCGCCAGAACGGGTTGAGGAAGTTCGGCGGCTCACGCCATCCACCCCCCTGCCCCGCCGCGCGCGGCCGGTGGTAGTAGACGATGCCCGCCGACAACGCGACCTGGTTGCGCTGCACGCTCTCACGCCCCGTGGGACGCGAGCGCCCCAGCGGAATGGCGTTGTCGAACTCCGTCGTGTTCTCCGCGGAGAACTTGAACCGGAAGAAGAGGTTCCACGGGTCCGGGCTCCGCCGCCGCGCGTCGCTGCCGTAGTCACGGTGCAGCACCGAGTACAGCTTCGGCTGCCCATAGTGGTTGCCCGCGCCCCGCTGCAGCGAGTCCACGTTGTAGCCCATGGCGAACGGCCAGATGCCCGGGCAGGAAACACAGGCGCCCAGCGTGTGCCGCTCGAACAGCGGCTCGCCGGCCTCCGGCGCCTGACCGGGCGGCAGGCGCAGGCCATACACGTGCTGGTCCTCGGGCGTCTGCTGCTCGTCGGACATCACCCACGCATCCGTCACCGGCACCGGAATGGGGGGCGGGTTGCTGGCACACCGCGTGGGCAGGATGGCGGTCGCATGGTCATGCCCCGAGGAGTTGCGGCCCGACACGGTGGTGTACGTCGAAGGGTCCATCTCCGCCGACGCGCTGTAGCGCCGGAAGGCCGCGGACCGCGCGGCCCCGCCCGTGCCAAACCCCGCGCCGCCCGTGGGCCGGTTGTGCACCCACGTCCAACCCAGGCTGCCCATGGTGGCGTTGAGGTGCGCCGACGTGCTGCCGCCCACCGCGCACACCGCGCCACTGCCACACCCGCCACCGCCGCGTCGTACCGCGTTCATCAGGTCTTCGTGGTTGGGCACCGCGTCGTCGCCGTTGAGCTCCGAGAAGCTCTTGCCCGAGCCATCCGGCGTGGCCTCCAGCTCCGCGTTGGCGCCCCGGGCGATGCGCAGCGCGAGCCGCTGCTCGGAGATGTGCTCGCGCAGCAGGTGGCTGTAGATGTTCAGCCCCGCGCGGTAGAGGTTGCCCGCGCTGCCCTGGAGCACCTTCACCTGCGTGGCGGCGGCCTTGTCCATCAGCTCCCACACCACCGGCGTGAAGACGGGCGTGCAGACCAGGTGGGCCGCGTAGACCTGGCTGCTGCGGCTGATGAGCGCCTGCGTGCCGGCCATGGCCACCATGTGGGCCACCTGCGCGCGGTTCATCACCGAAATCGCGTTGAACGTGCGCGCCGTCGCCACCGCCTGGCTGTACGCCGCCGCGTCCGCGGCCATCTGGATTTCGACGCGCTCCTTGGCGCGCATGCCGAAGCCCAGCGTCATCAGCACCATCAGCGCGAGCAAGAGCAGCGTCAGCGCGAACAGCACGAGGGCCTGCCCTCGCGAGGTCTTCAGAAGCCGGTAACGGGACATTCGGCACCTCGCGAGAAGTTGTCGGCCATCACTGGCGTCATCATCCGCATCGCCGCGTGGACCTGGATGGGGAAGACGAAGTGTCCCCGGTTGCTCCACGTCACCATGCGCTCGTCCAGCGCGCCACCCGGCCAGTCATTCGGCCCGAGCGGCGGCGCCTCGTCGTTCCACCAGTCCGAGCGCTTCTGCGCCGGCATCAGCGGATTGGTGGCCGTGTAGTTTCGCAACCCGAAGTGGGCCAGGAACATCCGGCTCATCACCCAGTTCGCGAAGGGGATGCGCATGTAGTACCAGGCCACCATGCGGATCTCCAACGTGCGGTTGTCGAGCGCCGCGTCGTTGTCCGTGGGCTGGTCGAAGAGCAAGTCCTCGTTGCCCGCGAGCGCGTTCACCCACGCGGGGTCCGGCGAGTCGCGGACAATCTCCACCATGGGCCCGTTGAAGAGGTTCCCGTAGGAGCTCATCACCCGGTACTCGTTGTCCCGCCGCATCCGGAACGCGTCCGCCAGAATCTGGGGGCTGTCCGTGCGGACGATGGACGGCAGCATCGTCACCATCGCCGCGTGCATCATCGGCAGGCAGTCACCGTGATTGAGGCTGCCCGCCCGCACCGCCCGGTACACCGCCACCTGCGCGAGGATGCGCGCCTGCAGCATCATGAAGAGCTGCAGCGTCCCCAACACCAGGAACACGACCAGCGGGAGCGTCAAAGCCGCTTCCACCGCTGCCTGTCCGGATTGCTTGGATGTGGGTGACGTGGCGCGGGGAACCATACATCACTCAATTCCCTGAATCTTGTTGATTGAGGAATCGGTCAAGTGGACCGGTAACCAAAGTCAGTACCCAGTCCCACTGTCAACGACACAGTGGGACTGTCTGCATCAGTGAATTGACACCTCGCGTCACAACTTCTTTCCCGCCGAGAGGCTTCTCAGCGATTGATGACGAACCCGCAGGCGGAGTCGAGAGTCACCTTGGACCCACTCAAGGCCTGGAGCAACCGCTCGTAGTGCGAGTGTTCGGCGCCGAGCTGGGCAGCGAGAGCATCGTCGGACAGGCCCTGATGGTCCAGGGACAGCCGGAGGCGCTCCAGGGCGGAGTCCCGCTCGGCTTCAATGGCCTCGCGCGCGGAGGTGGTGAGCTTCGCCAGGGCCGCCTCGGCGCCCCGCTGGCCCACTGGCACCGCCGCGTCCACGAAGGCGTCGAAGCCCGGGAAGGCGCGTGACACCTCGTCGCCCTTGAGCGACTTGCCGTCGGCCTCCAGCGCGGGGATCAGCGAGTCCTCCACCTTGGGCCCCGCCGCGCCGCCGTCCACCACGGCCACGTGCAGCAGGGTGCGTTCCAGGAAGCGCGCCAGCTGACGGCTGGGCACGCGCGCGCCCGGGGAGGTGTCCTCCGGCTCCGGGAGCTGCACGTGGTAGAGCAGCTCCACCCCACGCGCCTTCAGCGGCCCGCGCTTCTCGATGAAGCGGAAGGCGCTGCGCCCATAGGGGCCGTCGCGCAGGAAGCCGAAGAGGGCCTCCACCAGGGGGTGCCCGGTGGCGAAGTACTCCAGCTCCTCCGCCTCCACCGCCGTGTCGCGCCAGAAGGTGCCCAGCCGCGTGTGGTCCTCCATGACGTCCAGCCCCGGCAGCCCGTCCACCTTCAGCGCGTGACCGAACTGGAAGGCCACCTGGAAGGCCTCCACCTGCTCGTCGATGTCCACGCCAATGCCCACCCGCCGCGCCAGCTCCGCGACGGTTTCCTCCAGCCGCTCGTCCAAGTCGCGCGCGACGCTCCACAGGCCGTCCTCCACGCCGGGCGCCTCGCCGTCCTCGTCCTCGTCGGGTTCGAGCCCCATCCGCTCCTGCGCGCGCTTCACCAGCCGCTCCACCGCGGGCCGGTCGAAGCTGCGCACGTCCAGCAGCGGGTCATACGCGCGCTTCACCTGCTCGCGCGCCGCTTCGACCTTCGCCTTCAGCTCGGCGGCGTAGGACACGCGCGCCTCGCGCGGCAGGAGCGCCAGCTCCGCGAGCCGGTCCTCCACCTCCTCCAGCACCGCGTCCAGGCCGCCCACCGTCTCGCCGAAGACACCGACGGCGTCCGCCAGCAGCGTCAGCACGTCCGACGCCAGCGTGCCCGCCGAGTCGAAGACGTGAATCTCCACCGGGTGCGTCTGGCCGATGCGGTCCAACCGGCCAATGCGCTGCTCCACCGTGGCCGGGCTCCAGGGCAAATCGTAGTGGACCAGGTGGTGCGCGAACTGGAAGTTGCGACCCTCGCCGCCGACCTCGGTGCACAGCAATACCTTCGGACCTTCCGGCCCCCGGAAGCGCGCCACCTGCCTGTCGCGCTCCAAGAGCGGCAGGTCGCCGTGGTAGCCCAGCGCCTCCACGCCCTCGCGCCCCAGCTCCGCCTGGAGCATCTCCAGCGTGTCCCGGCTCTCCGTGAAGACGAGCACCTTGGCCGCAGGCTCCGCCTTCCACACGCCGCGCAGCACCCCCAGGAACGCGCCGAACTTCGCGTCGCGCGAGGGCAGCTTCAACACCTCTGACTGCGCCTTCAACACCGGGTTGGACCGCACCGCGCCCGCGAAGGCCGCGGGACTCGACTCCAGCCGGCGCAGCACGTTGCCCAGCGGCGCGCCCCGCAGCGTGCCCGCCGCCAACGTGGCGAGCGCCGCGTCGCGGACCTTCAGCTCCTCCGCCGGCAGCGTCACCGGGTGGCGATGCAGCCTGCGCGTGGAGAAACCACCCACCACCGCACGACGGTTACGCACCAGCCTGTCGCTCAGGCTGTACGTCTCCGCCAGGTGCTGGAGCAGGGCTTGCGGCTCCTTGAGCGTCTTGAGCCGCGCGTCCTCGGGGAAGCGCTTCGCCAGCGCCTTCACCGCCGCGTCGGGCTTGCCCTTGCCGCCCTCCATGAGCGCGCGCACCGCGGTGGACAGCTCCTCCTGGCGCGCCAGACGCTCCTCGAAGCCCGCGACGCTGGGCGCGGTGGCCGCGTCAATCAGCGTGAGCAGCCCGTGGTACTCGGCGGGGTCCAGTTGCATGGGCGTGGCGGTGAGCAGCAACAGGCCCCAGGAGTTCTTCGCCAGCACCCGCGCGGCCTCGAAGGCCCGCTCACCCTTGAGGTGGTGCGCCTCGTCGATGATGACCAGGTCCCAGAACGCGCCCTCGGCGCCAAGCTCCTGGCGGTGCTCCTCGCTGCGGGAGAGCAGCTCCAGGCTCGTCACCACCAGCGGGAAGCGCGCCCACGGGGAGACATCCGGCACCTCCTTGAGCGACTGCGCGTAGCGGTCCGAGTCCATCAGCGTGAAGAGCTGGTTGAACTTGTGGAACAGCTCCACCAACCACTGCACGGTGAGGTGGCTGGGCGCCACCACCAGACACCGACGCACGAGGCCCGACAGGCGCAGTGCGCTGAACACCATGCCCGCTTCAATCGTCTTGCCCAGGCCCACCTCGTCGGCGAGCACGAAGCGCGGCCGGCGAGCGGACAGCACGCGCTGCACCACGCCCACCTGGTGCGGCTTCACCATGATGCGGCTGGCCAGGAGCGCGCCCAGCGCGTCACAGCGGCGCTCGTCGTCCAGGACCAGGGCCTGCTTGCGCAGCGTGAAGGCGCGGGCCTCACCCACGCGGCCCTCGCGCAGCGTGGACAAGAGGTCCGAGCGCGGGGGCAGCGCGCGCACCTCCGACTCCGGCAGCTCGTCCTCCTCGCCCGTGTCCGCGTAGCGCAACACGTAGCGGCGCAGGCCTCGCGCGCCCGGCTCCTCGGCCACGACGAGGGCCAGCCGCCCCTTGTACGTCAGCACCGGCTCACCCGGTGGCAGCGGATACGACACCAGGGCGCCGCCCTTGGTGGACACCAGCACCGGGGCGTCCTCCCGAGCGGGGAAGACGACGAGCGCCTTGGCGCCTTCTTCCTGGAGCGACAGCAGGTGTCCCACACCCCATTCGGGCTGCGGGAGGTAGCGGACCTTCAGACCTTCGACGAGGGACATAGGCGGTGCGGGACGACCCGAGCAAAGAGGGGGTCCGCCTCATAACCCCCTGCCCTGGCGATGGCCATTCCTGATGGGCCCCCGCGCCCGCCACGCAACACCCCCAGTTGTCGCGTCCGACGCGCGCCGACCCCGAAACAGGGGTCCCCGCGTGGTCCAACTTCCACCCTGGGAGAGTCACGAAGCGCCCTGGGGCGACTCAGACTTTGTCCAACCGGGCAATGTTCCCGCTCCCTCACATCAGGGATGCTGGACGTCGCCTTCCTGATGCGGGTTCCCGCTAGGGATGGGGGGGAGTGCCACATGATGCGACGTTGGACGTTCGCTCAGCGAGTCGGGGCGGGTGTGTCCGCCTGCATGCTCGCCGGTCTGCTGCTCCTCGTGACACTCCTGTCCGCGGTGCACGGACTGCTCACACATACGGAGACCACGCACGTCGCGCTGCGACAGGCGCTGCTGGCCGGCTGCGTGGGCCTTGCCGGCGTGGGCGCGCTGGGCTTCGTGCTGCACCACGCGCTCGCGCCGCTGCACGCCCGGCACGAGCACAGCGAGCAGCGCTTGCGGCTGTTGATGGAGGCGGTGACCGACTACGCGCTGTGTTTCCTGGACCCCAACGGCCGCGTCACCGCGTGGAACGCCGGCGCCGAGCGCCTCACCGGCTGGGCGGAGATGGACGTCACCGGCGGCACGCTGGAGCCCCTGCACCCCGAGGACGCGGTCGCCGCGGGCGTGCATCAGGCCCACCTGGAGCGCGCCGCGCGCGAGGGGCGCCTGTTGTCCGAGGGCTGGCGCGTGCGCCGCGACGGCTCGCGCTTCTGGGCGGAGACGCTGCTCACCGCGCTCTGGGACTCGCGCGGCCACCTGCGGGGCTTCGCCGAGGTGACGCGCGACATCACCGAGCGCCGGCGCATGGAGCGCGCCCAGGCCCTCTTCGCCGAGGCGGGCCGCGTCCTCCAACCCCTCTCTGGCGCCCGTGAAGTGGGCGAGGCCCTCACGCGCCTGTGCGTGCCCGAGGTCGCCGACGCGTGCATCCTCTTCCTGCCCTCCGCGGACGGACAGGTGCGTCCCCAGGCCGTGGCGTGCGCGGACGCGCAGGCGGCCAGCCGCATGTGGGAGCCGCTCCTGCGCAGCCCGCACGGCGACGAGGTGGGCCCCCACCACGTGGTGTGCACGGGCCGCGTGGAGCTGCTGCCAGAGGTGGACGCGGAGCGACTGCCGCAGGCGCTGGAGAGCACCGCGCACGGGGAGCTCTTGCGCGTGCTGGGCGTGACGTCCTCCCTCACCGTGCCGTTGGCGGTGGGCCCGCGCGTGCTGGGCGCGCTGTGCCTCTTGTCCACCGGCGCTCGCCGCTACGGCCAGGTGGACCGGGCCTTCATGGAGGAGCTGGCCGCCCGGGCCGCCCTCGCCCTGGACAACGCGCGCCTGCTCGCGGAGACCCAGGGCGCGCTGGAGCTCATCGGCGTGGCCGCGCATGACCTGGGCAACCCCTTGAGCTCGCTCCAACTGAGGCTGCGCCGGCTGCGCATGCTGGACGTCACCGCGCACGAGCCCCGCATGCGGGACGGCCTCCTCGGCGCGGAGAGCGAGGCTCGCCGCATGGGCCGGCTGCTGCACAACCTGCTCGACTTGTCGCGCCTGTCCGCCGGACACATGACGCTGGACCGCGAGGACATGGACCTGGCCGCCCTGGTGCGTGAGGTGGCCGAGCGCCACGCCGAGCAGGCCACCGCCGCCGGCTGCGCCCTCACCGTGCGCATCCATGAGGACGACACCTCCGGGCAGTGGGACCGGCTGCGCCTGGACCGCGTGGTGACGAACCTCCTGAGCAACGCCCTCAAGTTCGGCCACGGCCAGCCCATCGACCTGAGCG
Organism: Myxococcus sp. CA039A; assembly: GCF_013336645.1. Classification (NCBI taxonomy): domain Bacteria; kingdom Pseudomonadati; phylum Myxococcota; class Myxococcia; order Myxococcales; family Myxococcaceae; genus Myxococcus; species Myxococcus sp. CA039A. The sequence continues at coordinate 19,937 of NZ_JABUMQ010000017.1, forward strand.
TCCACGGCGACGCCACCCATGTGCGAGTCACGGTGAAGGACGCGGGCCTCGGCATCGCCCCCGGCGACCAGCAGCGCCTCTTCCGCCGCTTCGAGCGCGTCCACGGCGAAGGCCATCACCACCCCGGCACCGGCCTGGGCCTCTACATCGCCCACCAGCTCGTCGAAGCCCACGGCGGCTCCATCCTCCTTCGGAGCCGAATCGGGGAAGGCGCGGAATTCACCATTGAACTTCCCAGGACGCTCCAGGGCAGGTCCTGCCTTCCCCTACAAGTCAGCGCCTGACCTCCTGTAACTCCTTCAGTGAATTGCGAAAATTCCGACACTTGACGCCTTCCTGGGTTTGAGCCCAGCGGATTATTTTCCTAGAAGTTGAAGGCATCTGTTCAATCCAGATATTCTTCGTACGGCTAAAAAGGCTCGAACCGGGGAAACCCGGAAACGGGAGAGACCCGGCCCACATCGTCCCCCCGACGAAGGGCTACAGGGTCCACTGGCCGGGGCGCCAATGGCGGCGTCCGAAACCACACGTACGAGGAGATTCACCCATGGGTGGACTTGGAGCACCCTGGTCCCAGCGCGAGGCGTGTACGCACCGCCCGCTCGGTTACCCCACGACCAGCCAGACGTTGCTGCTGGCGGCGGTGACGGGGTTGCTGGTGGCCTGCGGCGGACCGGACCTGGACTCGCAAGAGGCTGTCGCGGTGGACGCGCTGGAGTCGGAGGCCCAGGCGCTGTCGGGCCGGGACGACTCGCGCCGCCCGCGCCCCCCCGAGCCCGTGGGTCTGGCGCTCGAGGTGAAGAACGGCCAGGGCGAATTGGTGCGCGTGCGCGCCGGCGGCACCTTCTTCATCAGCCAGATTGATATCCGCGCCACCGTCCAGGCGCTCGCGGACCACAAGGACTTGAAGACGCTGCGCACCACCAGCGACTTCGCCGGGCTGGGCTGGTCGGGCGTGCGCGCGGTGGACGAGGAGCCGGTGCTCCTGGGCGGGCCGACGGGCTTCACCCGCCGCCGCTTCTACCGGGGCGCGGCGTGGATGGACGTGCCCAGCTTCTTCACCGTGGAGCCGGTGGACTCGCGCGGCCGCCTCACCGGCCTGCCCGTGCTCCTCAACATCGGCGCCGAGCACCAGCGCCGGGACCGCACCGACGACTTCTTCATCCGCCGCCTGCGCGCCATCCACACGACGACCGACTGCCGCGCGCCCAACGACTGCACGGGCGCCAGGAGCTTCGAGGAGGAGGCGCTCGTCGAGGTCCGCAACGCCTACGAGCACGCCAAGCAGCGCACCCTCAAGCTGACCTCCGGCACCACCTCCCTGCGCCTGCGCTGGAGCCTGCGTCCCTTCGCCCCCTACTCCATCCCCGTGGAGCAGGTGCAGAACCCGGACTATGCGTACGGCTTCGGCATCGACGTGGCCGCCCTCACCCCGCCGCGCCACGACGGCACCTACGCGCCCGGGTCCGAAATCACCTTCCAGGTCACCCTGCGGGACGGGGAAGGAAAACGGCTTCACCCCGCGGGAAGTCTGCCGTCCTACAATGAGGTCGCGCCCGTCGGCGGAAACGCGGCGGGCATCCAGTACTATCGGGCCTTCTTCGATGCGACGACGACGTACTACCGCCGCAAGCACCGGGAGCGGATGCTGATGACGCAAATCATCGGCCCCGCACAGAACATCCAGCCCATCCGCTCCATCATCGACATCGACGCGTTCCTGGACCCGGAGGTCGATGAGCAGGTGGTCGCCACCGAGGCGCGCGATGGCGTCTTCTCCCAGTTCGCCATCCTGCCCTTCGCCAACATCGTCTTCCGCGGCGCGTTCTTCCCCAGCGAGGGCCTCTGGGACCGCCCCAACACGGACATGTGGCAGTACAAGATTCCCGCCGACGCCACGCCGGGCACGTACCTGGTGACGGTGAAGGGCCGCCGCGTGTACCTGGGCGAGGACGTGCCGGGCTCGCGCACCATCGAAATCCAGGTGGGCACGAAGAAGCGCACCGAGGCGACGCTGACGACGGGCCCGTGCAACAGCTGCCACAGCGAAGGCGGAGAGCTGTCCGAAGTGCTGCACGGCAACGACAACCGCGCCGCATGCAACGGGTGCCATTCGCCGCTGGGCTTCGAATTGGAAGGCCCCATCTTCGTGCGCACGCACTTCATCCACTCGCGCTCCAACCGCTTCGACGCGCCCCTGGAGAAGTGCTCCTCCTGTCACCTGACGAAGGAGAGCATCCAGCGCACCAGCAAGGCCGCGTGCCTGTCGTGCCACACGAGCTACCCGGACAGCCACGTGGCGAAGTTCGGCCCCATCGAGAGCATGTACGTCGGGGGAGGCAGAGAGTCCTTCCAGCAGTGCACCGGCGCCTGTCATACCGAGCACCCGCGCGCCGGCCTCTAGCCGCCGCCAGTCCCCCCGGAGGTCCTTCATGGCACAAGTGAAGATGCAGACGGCTCGCACCACGTTGAAGGAGCCCGAAGCCGCCGCGGAGGACCTGTTGAGCCAGTTGGGCACCATCAAGCCCGTGCTGGTGACGATGTTCGCCTCGCGGGACAGGGACCCGTACGCCCTGAACCGCGCGGTGCGCGCGCGGCTGCCGCCGGGCACCCGGCTGGTGGGCGCCACGACGGCGGGCGAACTGGACAACACCGGCATCCACGAGGGCAGCGTGGTGTTGTCCGCGCTCTCCGGCGACCTGGAGGTCGGCCTGGGCCTGGGCACCCAGCTCTCCGTGGATGCGATTTCAGCGGGACAGGTGGCCATCAGGCGCGCCTGCGAGGATTTGGGCGTGCGGCAGCAGGACCTGGATCCGCGCCGGTATGTCGGCCTCGTCATCGACGACGGCTTCCGTTACAAAAAAGAAGAGCTGCTGCTCGGCATCCTCGAGCGCAGCCAGACGCTGGTGCTCGTGGGCGGCGGCGCCAGCGACGACAACCGGGACCCGGCCAGGCAGTCCGCGCTGGTGCACGTGGACGGCGAGGTCGCCACCGACGCGGTGCTCGTCGCCCTGTTCCGCACCAGCGCCCCCTGGGCCGCGCTGCGCTCGCACTGGTACGTGCCCACCGGCGAGAAGCTCACCATCACCAAGGTGGACGAGAGCCACACGCGCGCGCTCGAAATCGACGGCCACCCCGCCGCGAAGCGCTACGCCGAAATCCTGGGCGTGGAGGACGTGCGTGACTTGGAGTTCGGCACGCCCCGGGGCTTCGCGGTGCGCCCCACGGCGCTGCGCGTGGGCCGCGAGTACTTCATTCGCGCGGCGTGGAGGCCCCAGGAGGACGGCTCCATCCTCTTCGCCAACCTGCTGGAGGAGGGCACCGAGCTGGAGCTGATGAAGCTGGGTGACATGGCGGGAATGACGCGGAGCTTCTTCACCGAGGAGATGCCCCGCCGGGTACACAACCCCCAGGCCGCTCTGCTGTTCCACTGCGGCGGGCGCATGTGGTACGCGCATGCGACCAACTCCGTGGCCGAACTCGCGGAGACCCTGAAGGCCGCACCCACCGCCGCTGGGATGAACGTGCACTTCGAAATCTACTCGGGGTTCCACATCAACACCACGTTGACGACGCTGGTGTTCGGGGCGAACTGAGCCATGGCCACCTCCCTCACCTCCTCCGTCCCTCCGACGGACACCGCCACCCTCCTGCTCGTGGCGAGCGAGCGCGAGTGCCAGCGCGTGGAAGAGGCGCTCGGCCACGCGGGTGTCGTCGCCCGGACGGAGCGCGCCACCAGCACCGAGGCCCTGACGGCCGCGCTTTCGCGCTCCTGGTCGCTCGTCGTGTGCGGTTCGGAAGTGCCGGGCCTGGGCTTCGCGGAGGCGCAGGCGCTGTGGCGTCAGCACTCGCGCGAGCTGCCCTTCGTCGTGCTGTCGCGCGACTGGAGCGACGACACGCTGGAGGCCAGCACCCGCGCGGGCGCTCGCGACTACGTCAGCGAGGACCGCTTCAACCGGATGGCGCCCGTGCTGCGCCGCGAGCTGCCCCTGGCCGGGGACAGGCTCCGCCATGACGCCACGGCGGAGGAGCTGCACCGCACCAACTGGATTCTGGGCAACATCATCGACGCCCTGCCCTTCGTCCTCTTCGTGAAGGACGCGGCGACGCGCCGGCTGGTGGTGGCCAACAAGACCTTCGCGGACGCGTTCGGCGTCACCAAGGAGTGGCTGCTCGGCAAGCTGGACCACGACTACTTCCCGCAGGAGCAGGCGGACTCGTTCGTCGCCATCGACTCCGACATCCTCGCCACCAAGAAGATGCGCTCCTTCGAGGAGGTGGCGCGCGCGGGCGGCGTGGACCGCATCTTCGCCACGCGCAAGCTGCCGCTCCTGGATGGCGGCGGCGAGGCCCGCTACGTGCTGGGCGTCACCGAGGACATCACCGAGCGCAAGCAGAACGAGGAGATGCTGCGCGCGTCCAAGGCGGAGCTGGAGGCGGCCAACAAGCAGCTCGCCGCCAGCCTGGAGGAAATCAAGCGCACCCGCGCCGTGTCCGCCCGCTCGCTGGCGTCCTACCAGCAGCGCGCGCTGCAGATGGAGATCATCCGCCAGCAGAACGAGGACCTGGACCGGCTGGCCCAGGAGCTGGCGGTGGCCAAGCGCAACGAGGAGGAGCGCGCCCGCGAGGCCGAGGCCGCCGCCCGCCTCAAGAGCGAGTTCCTGGCCAACTTCAGCCACGAAATCCGCACGCCGCTCAACGGCATCATCGGCTACTGCGACCTCTTGATGCGCGAGGAGGGCTCGCGCCTGACGGCCCACGGCCGCCGCGACCTGAACGTCGTCAAGACGAACGCGAAGACGTTGCTCGCGCTCATCAACGACATCCTGGACCTGTCCAAGATTGAAGCGGGCAAGGTGGATGTCGTCACCGAGCCGGTGGACGTGCAGGAGCTGGCCGACGAGTGCATGGCCACGGTGAAGGAGTACCTCAAGGGCAAGGACGTGGCCCTGACGACGCACATCGACGGCGCGGCGAGCATGCTGCGCACCGATGCGCTGAAGCTGCGGCAGATCATGCTCAACCTCCTGAGCAACGCCGCCAAGTTCACCGACACGGGCGAGGTCGCACTGAGCCTGGTGCCGTCGGGCGACGAAGTCGTGATGACGGTGGAGGACACCGGCGTCGGCATCCCCGCGGACCAGCTGCCCTTCATCTTCGAGAAGTTCCGCCAGGTGGACGGCTCCACCACCCGCAAGGTCGGCGGCACGGGCCTGGGCCTGGCGATTGTGCGCGAGCTGTCGCGGGTGCTCGGTGGCACCGTCAACGTGGTGTCCACGCTGGGCCGGGGCACCACCTTCACCGTGCGCCTGCCCAACACTGCGAACCGGCCGACCAGCGCGCCTCAGGTGGCCCACGAGCGCGGCGTGCCCGTGGCGGAGGTCGCCCAGCACGTGGGCGCGCTGGCGCAGCCCGGCAGCACCGTGCTGGTGGTGGATGATGATCCGCTCATCCAGCAGCTCGTCACCGGCCAGTTGGAGCCCGCGGGCTTCAAGGTCGTGGTGGCCGAGGACGGCATCGCCGCGCTCAAGCGCGCCCGGGAGCTCAAGCCCCAGGCCATCCTGCTGGACATCCACCTGCCCAAGCTGGACGGCTGGTCCGTGCTCAGCCAGCTCAAGGGTGACCAGGCACTGGCCAGCATCCCCGTCATCCTCATCTCCGTGGAGGAGCAGCGCGCCCGAGGCTTCTCGCTGGGCGCGTGCGAGTACCTGGTCAAGCCGGTGGAGCCCGAGCGCCTGGTCGAAGTGGTGCAGCGCTGCCTGGGCCAGCCGTCGGGGACGTCCGCTGGAGTGGGCGAGGTGCTGGTGGTGGACGACGACTCCGCCACGCGCGAGCTGGTCAGCCGCAACCTGCGCCGCGCCGGCTTCTCCACCGCCGAGGCTCGCAACGGCGAGGACGCGCTGCTCAAGGCGCGCGTCTCACCGCCGTCGCTCGTCGTGCTGGATTTGATGATGCCCAACCTGGATGGCTTCGAGGTGCTGCGCCGGCTGCGCGCGGAGAAGCTCCAGGTGCCCGTGGTGGTGCTCACCGGAAAGTCGCTCACCCACGAGGAGGAGTCGCTCTTGCGCGACGGCTTCGCGGGCTTCGTGAAGAAGGGCGGCCATGCGCTGGAGGACGTCATCGCCCAGGCCAAGGGCCTGCTGTTGTCCCAGCGTGCCGCCAGCGCCGGCAGGCTGCCTCGCATCCTGTATGTAGAAGACAGTGCCCAGAATCGAGACATCGTCCGCCGCTACCTGGGCGGACTGTTCGAGGTCATCGAGGCGGAGGACGGAGAGCATGGACTGGAGCGCGCGACGCGCGACAATCCGGACCTCATCCTGATGGACCTCTCCCTGCCACGGCTGGATGGTTGGGAGGCAACACGTCGCTTGCGTGCGGTACCCTCCGTGGCCAACGTGCCGGTCATCGCGGTGACGGCTCACGCGGGGCGGGAATATCAGGACAAGGCACACGCGGCGGGCTGCACCGCGTACCTCACCAAGCCCCTTGATCGTGACCAGTTGCTCGAGATGATCCGCAAGCATCTAGGGAGAAGCCATGGCTGAAGAAAAAGCACGCGTCCTGGTGGTGGACGATGACCCGGACCTGCTCGACCTCGTCCAGCGCTCGCTGAGCTCCTATGGGTTCGAGGTGCTGACCCACACCTCGGCGCTGGGCGTGTCGAATCTGGTGAGCGCATCCGAACCAGACTTCGTCCTCATCGACGTGAACTTCCCCGCCCTCAAGGGCGACAAGGTCGTCAACCTCGCGCGCCAGTACGCGTCCGCGAAGACGAAGTTCATCCTCTACTCGGCCTCGGACGAGTCGAAGTTGCGCTCGCTCGCGCTGGCCTCCGGCGCGGACGGCTACATCTCCAAGAGCGTCCAGGGCGAGGAGCTGGCCAACCGGCTGCGCACCTTCCGCCTCAAGCCGCGTCCGCCACCGGCCACCTGAGCCGTTGTCCTTCCGTGCTCCGGGCCACCCAACGGCCCGGGGCGCGACACCCGCCGTACCCACCGTCGTAGCGAGCCACGTCCGCTGTCCCAAGTCGGGCACGTCTCCTTCGCGCTCCCACCTCTGAATGCCCACCTCTCCCTTCGGAGGGCACCATGCACACGCCACATGGTTACAGTTATGCGGAAAAGTTGCGGCAGGAACTGGATGAGCCTCTCTTCAACCCGATGCTGAAGAAGTGGGTCGGCCGCGGAGAGCTGGACTACGAGGTGTACCTCAAGACACCGCAGCTCCTGGCGTTGCAGGCGCCGGAGGAGCAGCGCGTCTCGCATGACGAGCTGATGTTCCAGGTGGTGCACCAGGCGCAGGAGCTGTGGCTGAAGCTGGCTTCGCGCGAGGTGGTGGAGGTGGTGGCGGAGCTGGACCGCGACGCGTTGTGGGCGGCGTCCGCGAGGCTGGAGCGGGTGTCGCGCATCGTCCAGGGCCTGAAGTCGGAGCTGGCCGTGTTGGAGACGATGACGCCGGATACCTATCAGGTCATCCGTCGCAGCCTGGGCAATGGCAGCGGGCAGGAGTCCCCTGGCTACAACATGCTGCGCAAGGCGGCGGAGGGGCTGGAGCAGGCGCTGGAGCGGCTCCTCGCGCGACGCGCCCGGACGTTGCTGGCGGTGTACCAGGGCGGACCGGACGACCTGAAGCGGCTGTGCGAGCAACTGGTGGACGTGGACGAGGCCTTCCAGGGATGGTTGCACGCGCACTTCCAGCTGGTGCGGCGCACCATCGGCGTGGACCGCGCGGTGAAGGCGCTGGACGGCCTGCCCACGCAGGTGCTGGCGGGGCGCATGACGCTGCCCCTGTTCCGTCAGCTCTGGGACGTGCGCGTGGAGCTGACGTCCGGGTGGCGGCGCGAGGGAGGCCATGCGCCAGGCGCTCGTCGCGAGGGCTGCATGGAAGGCGCGCTGGACGCCTACGCCGCGCCTCCGGCCAGCGCCGTGTGTCCGGTACACCACGCGGGCTTCCCTCCGCCCCGGGGCGAGTCGTGACGTCGAAGCCGCGCACGGTGGCGGACTCTCCGCGCGCGCTCTTGCACCTGCTCTACAACGGCGCGAAGGCGGTGGACGTGGTGGAGGCGTCGCTCCAGCTGGGTCTGCTCGACTCGCTGGAGGGGCCCGCCCCCGTCTCGCTGGCGGAGCTTTCCGCGAGGCACGGCCTTTTGCCGGGCCGGCTCTACAAGCTGCTGGACTGCCTGGAGAGCCTGGGACTGGTGACGCGCGAGCAGGACACGGACGCGCTCGCGTCGGCGCGCTACCACGCGGTGCCGGGGCTGCGCGAGGCGGCCGTCGCCGTGGTGGGGCCGCAGGGTCGGGAGAAGGACCGCGAGAAGTTCGCGTGGCACACGCTGCACGGGCGGCTGCCCGAGGTGCTGCGCGGTCAGCACTCCATCTCCCCCGACGACTTCGACTGGCCCCTGCGCACGCCGGAGCAGTTGGAGGGCTTCGAGACGAGCATGGCCGCGGGGCTGCCTCCCATCCTGGAGTCGCTGCGCCTGCACGCGCCGAGGCTGTGGAAGGACGGCGTGCGCGTGCTCGACGTGGGCGGCGGTGACGGCAGCCTCGCGGCGTTGATGACGCGCGAGCACCCCGCCGCGCGCGTGGACGTCTACAACCTGCCGGCCACCCAGGCGCTGGTGGAGCGCACGCGCGAGCGCTTCGGCCTGACCGCGTCCCAGCTGGGCTTCGTGGGCGGAGACTTCCTCACGGAGCCCCTGCCCTCCGGCTACGACGTGATGACGTTCGTCCGCGTGCTGCACGACTGGTCCGCGCAGACAGCGCAGGCGCTGCTGAAGGCCGCGTGGGAGGCGCTTCCCTCCGGGGGACGCGTCGTCATCTGCGAGGAGTTCCGCACGCCCGAGCGGCTGGCCGCGCAGTTCTTCTGGACGTACTTCCTCATCGGCGTGGACTCGTGCGTCAGCCGGCTGCGCGAGGTGGAGCTCTACGTCCAGATGCTCGAGGGCGCGGGCTTCCAGCACGTCGACGTGCTGCGCGGCGGGCCCTTCGAGCTGGTGACGGCCGTGAAGCCCTGACGTCGTCGTCCAATCCCGGAGACGACAGCACGGGCCAGGGCAGACACCACGTCCTGCTCTGCCCTGGCCCGCTGGGGACCTTCCTCGCGACGACCCGTGCGCTTGGGGGGAGGGGGGAGGAGCGCCAGGGTCTTCACACCCTGACACGCCCGCGCGCACGTGCCCATTGCCTGCAAGTGCCGGCCCCGGGGACTCAGACTCCTGCCGGGCGGTGAACACCCAGCTGGCATGCGAGCACCGCCAGCTGCGTGCGGTTCTCCGAGCCCAGCTTCTTGTAGATGCTGGTGATGTGCGCCTTCACCGTGCGCTCGGTGATGCTCAGACACGCGGCGATTTTGAGGTTGTCCGCGCCCGCGGCCACGTAGCCCAGCACCTCCCGCTCGCGCGGCGTCAGGAGCCCCAACTCCACGCTCCCCATGGGCACCTCCTCCTGCGGCATGAAGCCCGGGACGGAAGGGACCCAGGACAATCCCGTAGGCATCAGCCGCTCGCCGCGCGCCACGCGTGTCACCGCTTCCACCACCTCCGCGCAACCCACGTTGTGTTTCCAGAGGTACCCCGCCGCGCCCGCCTGGAGACACTGCTCCACGACTTCGGGCTCGTGGTGGCTCGACAGCACCAGCGCCTTCACCGTCGGATAGAAGTCATGCAGACACTGCAGCGCCGTCATGCCCGTGGTCGTTCCATCCTGGTCCGGCGGCTCCAGGCGGAGGTCCAGCACGGCCACGTGCGGCATCTGCTCCCGCACCCGCGCCAGGAAAGGCGGTGTCTGCGCGCAGCGCGCCACCACGTCCATCCCGGCGCTCTCCAGTACCAATACCAGACTCTCCCTGAAGACCTGCTGGTCTTCCAGGAGGGCCACTCGGATTCGCTCGTTGGAAATGTCTGTTGTCATCACCACTCCAGATGCAGTCCGTGCTCTCGCGATTCAGCGCGCCGAGCACCGCACCAGTTGCCGTGTTCATCAGAGGATGTTCAAAGAGTGTTCAAGGAACGTTCAAGGTGAGGAGTTTCCATCGTTCCTGGGGCCCTCCATTCACAAGACGAAATCGATGGCGGACCTTCATCCGTATGTCAGACATCCAGACTCCGCGCAGCGGGATTTGGACACGCAGTCCACACAACCCATACCCGTGCGGGCTGAACGTCCGCACTCGTGGGTCCCCCGCTCTTGCCGCTGTCCACGGCCTGGGTTACAGCTCAAATCATGTCACCCGCGTCTTTGCCTGAGAATGAACTCTCGGCCATCGCTGAAAAGGTGAGGAAGACACACGGCCCTGACTTCGCGCACGAGCCCCAGGCGCCCGCCAGACACTCCTGGGCCCTGGAAGGTGTCGCGGGAGCGCTCGCGGTGCTCCGAGAGGACGTGGTGCTGTGGGTCAACCTGCGATGGCAATCCCTGACACTGGCGCGAGGTCCCTGGCGCCATGTGACGGACAGCGGGCAGGAGGAAGGGCCCGCACTGCTCACCCTGCGCAGCGTCGTGGCCGCGGAGGCCCGCGCGCTCGGGGTGGAACAGACGGCCCGCACCGCGCGCTACAGCTACGCGGGAGGTCACCAGCAGATGGAGGTGCGGGTATGTCGGGTGAGCCGGGAGGCGCCCGTGGTGCTGGTGCTCGCCCGGGACGTCACCGAGCAGGTTCACTTGGAGGAGGCGCTGGCACGCGAGCGCCGCGCGCTGGCCGAGCGCGAGCACCTGCGCATGCTCAGCGAGCAGGCCTCCGGCATCGCACATGACCTGAGCAGTCTGCTGGTGGCGATGAAGCTCCGGCTGGAGATGCTCCAAATGAGCGACCTCAAGCAGGCGGCCCCCGCGGCGGCGCCGCCCGCGCACGTGGACACGCTCTTGCGCATCGTCGCCGACGCCACCACCCGCCTGTCGCGCCTGCGTGACTTCGCGCGCCAGCGGCCGGAGTCCCCGGTGGAGCCCGTGCAGTTGGCGGACGTGGTGCGCGACTCGGTGGAGATTGCCCGCGACGAGCTGGAGTCCCGGGCCGCGAAGCAGGGGCTGACCTTGCTGTTGGACGTGGACGTGCCCCGGCTGCCGCTGGTGGAGAGCTCCGCGGCGGACCTGCGCTGCGTCTTCCTCAACCTGCTGCGCAACGCGCGCGACGCCATGCCCCAGGGCGGCACCCTGCGCGTGCGCGGACGCCTGGCGCTGGGGCACTCCATCATCACCGTGGAGGACGAGGGCACCGGCATCCCCGAGGAGCACCTGCTCTCCATCTTCCAGCCCTTCTTCACCACCAAGGGCCAGCACGGCACGGGCCTGGGCCTGTCCATGGCCCATGACGTGGTGACGCGCGCTCAGGGCACCCTCACCGCCGCCAACCGCCCGGAGGGGGGTGCCGTGTTCACCATCACCCTGCCCGCCCTCCAGAGGAAGGCGGCCTCCCGGGAGCGCCCCGCCACCTACCGCTCCGGCTGAAGACGGCCCGGGTCCATGAGGCAGCGGGGCGGGTGGAGACACACCCGGACACCCCGGCACGTCCTGCCGCCAGCACGAGAAAGTCGGGCCCCCGGAGGACAGGAGGGTGGCGACAGGGACGCGAGCCTAGGTGATAATCCGTAGGCCACCCGGCCTGGTGGCGATATCCGGTGGGCGGCGGCACCCAATCCGCGCTCTCAAGGGGGAGGCGTCATGTCGGAGATGAAGATCCGCGTGCTGGTGGTGGATGATGACCAGGAGCAACTCACCCTGGCGGAGCGCTCGTTGTCCGCGTTTGGCTTCGATGTTCGGACGCACCGCTCGTCACTGGGCGTGTCCAACCTGGTGCGCACGACGCTGCCGGACCTGGTGCTGCTGGACGTGAACATCCCCGCGCTCACCGGCGACAAGGTGCTGACGCTGGCGAGGGGACAGGCGCCGGCGGGGACGCGCTTCGTGCTCTTCTCCGCCTCGGACGAGTCCAAGCTGCGCGCGCTGGCGCTGGCCTCGGGCGCGGACGGCTACATCACCAAGAGCACCCAGGGCGAGGAGCTGGCGAAGAAGCTCCACGCCATCTACGCCAAGGGCCGCGCCGTCGTGGCCGCGCCGGCCCCGTAGCGTCCGGCGCTCAGCTCAACAGCTCCGCCATCTCCAGGAAGACGCCGCGGAAGTCACCCCGCGCGCCGATGAGCCGCAGGTTCTGCGCCAGCCCTCCCGTGGAGCGGAAGAACATCACCGCTTCCGGCGGCGGCTTGATTTTGAGGAAGCGCGCCGCGTTGCGGGTGAAGTGGTTGCGCATGTCGCGGGTGATTTCGCAGGACATGTAGTCGTACGGCGTCAGCCGCATGGGCCTGCCGGCGATGTGGAGCACCTCGCGGATGAGGTCCGCGGCCTCCTCGCCCGGCAGCTCCACGGTGAAGCCCACCTCCTGGCTCAGCCGCAGGATGTCCATGGGCTCCAGCCGCATGGACTGCAGGAACATGCGCCGGTTGGCGTCCACGAAGCGCGGGCTGAAGCGCTTGATGGAGCCGAAGTCCAACAGCCCCAGCCGCCCGTCCGGCATCACCATGAAGTTGCCCGGGTGCGGGTCCGCGTGGATTTCGCCCGAGCCGAAGAAGGGCCCGTACGTCGCGCGGATGAGCTGCCGCGACACGCGGAAGCGCTCGTCGTTGGAGTCGACCGTCGTCACCCAGTCCTTGAGGGTGGGCCCCTCCAACAACTCCAGCGTCAGCACGCGCTCGGCGCTGTGGCTGGCGATGACCTGGGGGACATACAGGTCCTTCAGCTCCGCCACGCCGCGCGCGAAGCCCTCCGCCAGTAACGCCTCGCGGCGGTAGTCCAGCTCCAGCAGCAGCTCGTCGCGGAACTCGTTGAAGTAGGCCGAGCCGTCCATCAACCGCGACGCCTTGGAGACCGTCTTCACGACGAGGCCCAGGTTCTCCATGTCGTGGGTGAGCGACTCGGCGATGCCCGGGTACTGCACCTTCACGGCGACGACGCGGCCGTCCTCCAGCACCGCGCGGTGCACCTGTCCCAGCGACGCGGCGGCCAGGGGCTCCCGGCTGAACTCACGGAAGGCATCCTCGGGGGCCGCGCCCAGCTCCTGGCGCACCACGCGCGTCACCATGTCGTAGGACATGGCGGGCGCCTGGTTCTGCAGCCGCGCCAGCACCTGCCGCACCTCCGGGGTGAGCAGGTCCGGGTCCATGGAGATGGCCTGGCCCAGCTTCATGGCCGCGCCCTTCAGCTCTCCCAGGGTGGCGACGAGCTTCTCCGCGGAGCTCTTGCTGAGCAAATCCGGCGTGCCGCCAGCCAGGCGCTTCGCGCTGCTCATGAGCACGTCGGTGCCCACCTGCATGGAGAGGCCCGCCAACTTGCGCAGCCGGGTGAAGCGGCCCTGGGGAGGAAGCGAGTCGTCGGAGTCGGAGGCCATGGGTACCCCTGGATTAACGAGGAGCCACCCCCCAGACGCAAGACACCGCTTCCGCGTTGCACGCGCCCGGCCGCCCGCCTATCGCGGTGTGGGCGTGTTGCGCAGCCGGGCCCGCAGCGAGCGCCAGCGCTTGAGGCCCTCCAAATCCAACGGGTCCATCCGCACCGCCTGCTCGTAGGCGGCGAGCGCTTCCTGGAGCCGCCCCACCGACGACAGCGCGTCCCCGGACAGCCGCTGCACCGCCGCGCGGCCATCCCGCCCGGGGTTCTCCGCGAGGAAGCGGCGGCGGCAGTTCTCCAGCGCGGTGACGGTGAGGCCCGCGGAGAGGCAGCGCTCCACCCCTTCCACGTTGCCCAGTCTGGCGTCGTACTCGGCCCGCCGCTCCACGTGACCCAGCACGTGCAGCGCGGACGTCACCCGCTCGTTCACCCGCTCCAGCTGGGCACGCTGGCCCAGCGACAGGTTGCGGCTCTTGAGTGGCTCCAGCGCCGTACGAGCGCGTTGGGTCGCGGCCCGCAGCGTCTCCGGGGTGGCGTCGCGAGGCACCTCCAGCACCGAGTAGTGGTCACCCGCCAGGCGGGCCCTGAAGCCCTGGAGCACCCGCTCCGCCACCGCGTCCTCCTGCATGGGGGACGGCGGGGGCGTGGGTGGCTCCAACCGCACGCCGGACTTCAGCCGGGTCAGCGCTTCCTGGAAGGCGGGCGACGTGTCGCGCAGCTGGACGCCGAAGCCCGGCGTCATGCGCCACCCTCGCGCCTGCTCCTCCGTCACGTGGCGCACCACCTGCCCCGTGCAGGCCAGCTCACCACCCGGCAGTCGCAAGAGGAGGCCCACGTCGGACAGGAGCGGCGGCGGCGACGCGGTGGTGTGGAGGAAGAGGCCGGCGCGGCCCACCCATTCACAGCGCAGCTCTTGCGAGTGCGGCGTGCCCGCCATGCGCACGCGCGCGGTGAAGCCGGGAGTCACGGGCTCGGGCTCGGGCGCGAGCGCGGTGGCCAGCGCCGCGCGCAGGTCCGAGGCCTGGGCGAAACGGTCCGCGGGACGCTTGGCCAGCGCGCGGAGCAGCACGCGCGACAACGAGGGCGGCACGCCGGGCTGCACCTCGTGCGGCGGCACCGGCTGCTTCTGGAGGTGACCGATGAGCACCTCCGCCGCCGTGCGGCCCGCGAAGGGCACGCGCCCGGTGAGCAGGAAGTAGCCCAGCACTCCCACCGCGTAGATGTCCGTGCGCGCGTCCACCACGTCGTCGCCGCACTGCTCGGGGGCCATGAACTCCGGCGTCCCCAGGAGCACGCCCACTTCCGTGGTGTGCAGGCCCGCCGGACGCGACAGCAGCTTGGCGATGCCGAAGTCCAACAGCTTCACGCGCTGGCGGCCCAGCAGGCCCGGCACCAGGAAGACGTTGGCCGGCTTCAAGTCGCGATGGACGATGCCGTGCGCATGCGCGGCGCCCAGCGCGTCACACACCTGCGAGAGAAGATCCACCACCACCGACGGCGAAAGCGGCCCCTTCGCGAAGGCCGCCAGGCTCTGCCCCTCCAGGTACTCCATGACGAGGTAGGGGCGCCCGTCGCGCACGTCCAAATCGTAGAGCGCGACGACGTTCTCGTGCTGCACCACCGTCAGCGTGCGCGCCTCCGACAAGAAGCGGGCGACGAGGTCCGGGTCCTGCGCCAGGTGCGCGTGCAGCACCTTGATGGCGACGCGCTTCTGGATGAGGGCGTGCTCGGCCAGCATCACCGTGCCCATGCCACCCCGGCCCAGCTCCTTCAGCAGCTTGAAGTGTCCCAACTGCTGCCCCACCAGCGAGTTGGTGGGCGTGGCGGGCACCGGCGTGGGCTCCACCAGCATCGGCGGCGGCGTCCCCGCGTACAGCATCGTGTTGCCCTCCGCGGGCGTGTTCCGATGCGGGCGCACCCAGGTCGGGCACTCGCTGGGGTCGGAGTGCGAAGGCACGCAGGAGCAGGTGGCGTTCTGGAGGAACACGGGGAGCGGGATGGGGACGACTGGGACAGGGGTCTATTGCGCGGTGTCTCTGCGAGCCATGTGCCACCCACGATTCAACCGTGCTGGCGCTCAATCTTCATGCGGAAAGGCTGGATGGACTTCGGGTTCCGGACAGTGGCGGGAGAAGACCTCCCGTCTGACTGAAATTGTCCCCCTCTCTCTCCGCAGAAACTACAGCCATTCGGTTGAAAACATTACCGCCTGCCTCGCTTTCGGAGGCCTGGATGCGGGGAATCCATTTCTCTCTGTCGCACTCTCATGTTTTCCGGAAGACGTTCCATGCCTTTCCGGAGTCCGCGCCCCATCCCCCACGTGAAGACGCATGGGGTGGGGTTCCTTGAGTCGAAAGATGTGACGGGAGTGCACGGGCGTCCGGAACGCGCCGCTACAGGTCGCCACGCGGGGTGCTCACGCCGACATGAGCCTGGGGCTCGCGACGCGAGGAACCGTGCGCGGCGCGCACGCGCGGGTGACGGCCTGGGCTGAAACGGGAAGCGCCTCCGAGCGGAGCCTCGTGGGCACCGCGGGAGGGCCTCGACCGGGAGTCTGCTGCTTGACGAGGGCGACCCGCGCGGGGCCACGCGCTCGGGCCCCTGGCATCATGGTGGGAGGGCCGTCCCACTCCAGGATGAGCGGGACGGCCTCCTGAAGCGACCTCAGCCGATCATGGGCTCGCAGTAGCCCGACTCGGAGCAGGTCAGGCCTTCACAGCACGTGGTGCCCGTGCCACAGGCGCCCTCCTCGGACACACACTCGGAACCCGCGTCCGGCTCACCCGTGCCCGCGTCCGGCTCACCCGTGCCCGCGTCCGGCTCACCCGTGCCCGCGTCCGGCTCACTGTCACATGCGCCCAACGTGTCGCCGTGCTTGAGGTGGGCAGTCAACGCCGGTGCGCCCACGGAAATCGTGTGCGCGTTGTCCGGATTGCCCGGAGGAATGTGGCAGATGTCGATTTTGGCCGGATTGAACACGCCACCCGAGCCGCCCTCGTTTCCGTCACCGGTGTCCCCGCTTCCCTTCGAACCCGGCGCGCCTTCCAGTCCACCCGTTTGAGGATCTCCCGGAAGGGAGTCCCCTTCGGGCTGGGGCGAGCCACCACACCCGCTCACCAGCAGCGTGCACAGGGCCACCGCCAGGGCGGGCTTCGCAATGAAATCCAGACTTCGCATGAACGTTCTCCGGTTCCGGGTGTACGGGTGTCGAGCGTCGCGTGCGTGAAACATCCGAGACAGACGACTGTCCGTTCGCGCACTCGTGCCCCTCGGCCTCCGCCGGGACATGCTCGAGCGTCACTCCTGGAATCAGGGCTTGGGCCCCTTCAACCGCCTGCCCCCGCGAGCACATCCACCACGCAAAAGAGACCCGCGCTCGCGGCTCGCGGCCACGCCGTCCAGGGGGCGCGGACAGTTACGGACAGGATGTGTGCGGACGAGCCCGGATGTCACCGCGCGTCCTTGGGAACCTTTCTCACGGAGAGGGTGTCTGGCGCGCGGGGCCGTATCGGGAGGTGGATGTGGAACGCGCGCGAGTCCGGCGGATGCCGGCCTGGATGGGTTGTGTCTTCGCGGTGGCGCTGATGCTGGGTGTCTCGGGGCGTGCATTCGCGCAGGAGCAGTCCCTCCCGCGCGCGAAGCCCGATGCGGCCCTGGAGAACGCCGCCGTGCTGGGCCGCGTCTGGGGCACGGTGAAGTACGTGCACCCCGCCCTCGCCTTCCGCGCGGTGGACTGGGACGCGGCCCTCGTGGAGTCACTCCCGGGCGCGCTCGCGGCGAGCACCCCGGAGGCGCTCGCCACCTCCGTGAGCGACATGCTGCGCCGGCTGGAGGACCCTCTCACCCACGTCGAGCGCGAGCCGGGCGAGCCCCCATCCCCGCGCGAGCCGTCCGGCCCGCTCTCCCGCTGGTCCGGTGACGTGCTGGTGCTGGACCTGGACCGGCGCTTCTCCAACTTCAACGCGCTGTATCCGGCGATGACGGCGCTGGGGCCGGAGCTCGAGCGCGCGCGCCGCGTCGTCATCGACCTGCGCGCCAGCGGACCCGATGAGGCCATCTGGATGGAGCTGGCGCTGGGCTTCCTGGAGCGCTCGCTTCCGTCGGACACCGTGACGGCTCCCGCCGAGCGCTTCCGCGTGTACTCCGGCTTTCCCGTGCAGTTGGGGCCCAGCTCGGGGGGCTACAGCGCCTCGGTCGAGACTCGACTCGCGCGGACCTTCACGCCCGCGCCCCGGACGCCGAAGCGCTCGCTGGTCCTCCTCGTCAACAGCCGCACGCCCCTGTCGCCGTTGCTGCTGGCCCTGCTCTCCTCGTCACGCACGCGCCTCGTCGCGCAGGGCGCGCTCGATGAGTCCTCCGCCGTGAAGACCCGCACGGTGCCCTTGCCCGGAGGCCAGCGCGCGGTGGTGCGCGCCTCGGAGCTCGTGTTCCCCTCGGGCTCATCGGGGCTGCGCGCGGACGTCACCGTGCCCGCGAGCGCGGACGAGGGCGACACCGGCCCCGCCTTCCAGGCCGCGCTCCGGCTGCTGCGCGCGGGGACTCCGAAGGCCTCCGCGCGCGTCTCGGCGAAGGACGCGGTGCTCCCCACGGGAGGACCGGACGACGCCTACGAGGCGATGGCGTATCCCTCCGAGCCCTACCGGCTGCTCGCCGTCGTCCGCTTCTGGAACGTGATGCGCTTCTTCCATCCGGACCCGAAGGCCCTGAAGGACTGGGACGCGGTGCTGCCGGAGTTCCTCGGCCGCGCTCGCGCGGTGGAGGATGCGCGCGCGTACACGCATTTGCTCTACACGCTGTCCGCGCGGGTCTCCGACGGCCACGTCTTCATCGCGGAGCAGGGCCAGCCCCTGCGCTCGCTCGCCGAGGCCACCGCGCCGCTCGTCCTGCGCTCGGTGGAGGGACGCTTCCTCGTGTCGGAGCTGCCCGTGCCCGAGGCCGCTCGCGCCGCCGGCATCGGCGTGGGGGACGAGGTGGTGTCCATCGACGGCGAGGCGGTGGCCACGCGCGCCGCGCGCTTCCGGGAGCTGCTCGGCGCCTCTCACGACGCGGCGCGGGCGGAGCGCGTGGCCAGCCTGCTGCTCGCGGGCGCGGACGGAAAACCCGTGGAGGTGATGCTCCAGGGCGTGGATGGACGCATGAAGGAATCGCGGCTGCCCCGCTCGCGCGACTACCTCCCGTTCCTCCGTCCCCCCGTCCAGGACGACGCGCCGTGGAAGCGGCTCGACAGCGACGTGGGCTACGTGGACCTGCGACGGCTGCGCGCCGACTCGGTGCCCGGCATGTTCGAGGCGATGAAGGACACGCGCGCCCTCGTGTTCGATTTGCGCGGCTATCCACAGGGGAGCGCGTGGGCGCTGGCCCCGCGCCTCAACACGCGAGGCGCCACGGCGTCCGCGCTCATCGCCCGCCCGCTGGTGGAAGCGGGAGAGGCCCGCGAGGTGCGCTTCCCCGCCACCCTGC
Organism: Myxococcus sp. CA039A; assembly: GCF_013336645.1. NCBI lineage: Bacteria > Pseudomonadati > Myxococcota > Myxococcia > Myxococcales > Myxococcaceae > Myxococcus > Myxococcus sp. CA039A. The sequence goes on from NZ_JABUMQ010000017.1 coordinate 38,773, forward strand.
CCTCTGGTGACGGGCCTCGCTACGCGGGCCGCGTCGTCGTGCTCATCGACGCGCGGACGCTGAGCCAGGGCGAATACACGGCGATGATGATTCAGGCCGCGTCTGGCGCGCGGTTGGTGGGCAGCGCCACGGCGGGCGCCGTGGGCGACACCACCAACGTCTGCCTGCCCGGCAACGTCTGCGTCCTCTTCACCGGTCAGCGCTTCGAGACCCCCGACGGCCGCACGGTGCAGGGCGTGGGACTGCGCCCGGACGTGGAGGTCCACCCCACCGTGCGCGGACTGCGCGCCGGACGCGACGAGGTGCTGGAGCGCGCCCTCACCCTGCTGCGCGAGGCAGGTGGACGGTGAAGACGGAGCCCACGCCCTCGCGGCTCTCCACCTCGATGCGACCGCCCATCGCCTCCACAATCTGCCGGCTGATGTAGAGCCCCAGACCCAGCCCTCCATAGTGCCGGTCGCTCACCGCGCGCTCGAAGCGACCGAACAGCCGCGGCAGGTCCGTCTCCGAGATGCCGATGCCCTCGTCCCGCACCGACAGCCGCACCACCCCGTCGCCGGCCTCCGCCGCGGTCACCTGCACGGGCCTGCCCGCGCCGTACTTGGCCGCATTGGTCAGGAGGTTCACCAGCACCTGGTCCAACCGCAGCGAGTCCCACCGGCCCTGGAGCGGCTCCGGGATATCCACCCGCACCGAGCACCCCGCCACCGCGAACACCTCTTCCATCCGCTCCACCGCGTCGCGCACCGCCTGCCCCAGGTCCACCTCCGTGGGCTCCAGCGCCAGCCGCCCCAGCGACACCCGGCTCACGTCGAGCAGGTGGTCCACCAGCGTGGCCAGCCGCTGCACCTGTCGCATCGCCGTGGAGAGCCGGGGCGCCACCTTCTCGCGCGAGTCCGGGCCGAGCGCGCGGTCGATGAGGCCGTGCTGGAGCTTGAGGCTCGTCAACGGCGTCTTCAGCTCGTGGCTCGCCACCGACAGGAACTCGTCACGCAGCCGCACCGCCGCCTGCGCGTCGCGGTACAGCGACGCGTTCTCCAGCGCCACCGCCACGCGCCGCGCCAGCTCCTCCATCATCGACACGTCCGACATGGCCAGGGGCCGCTGCGGCGGCGACGTGCCCAGCGTGATGACGCCCAGCGTGCGCCCGCGCGTGCGCACCGGCACCACCAGCAGCGACGCGGGCCTCAGGGCTTCCAACAGCGCGCGCTGCTGCTCGGAGCGTTCCGCCAGTCGCTCGCACAGGGCCGCGTCCACGTCCGGCACGAAGCGCGGCTCACCCGACTGGAAGCACTCACGCGACAGGGACAGCGCGCCCTCGCCGCCCAGCACCGAGAGCACGGACGCGTCTCTCGACGGCTCCTGGTGCGCGGACGCCACGCACCGCAGGGTGCCGTCCGGCCCCACCAGCTCCACCAGACAACTGGACGCCACGCTGCTGGCGGCCACGCGGGCCACGTGCTCCAGCGTCCACTCCACGTCATCCAGGTGCTCCGCCAGCGCGCGGCTCGCCTCCAGCAAGAAGAACAGCCGCTCCTCGGCCTCCTTGCCCATCTGAAGCGCGTGATGCAGTCGCTCGCCCCGCTCACGCAGCGTCCCGTACAGCGCCGCGCGCTCCAGTGCCTGCGAGCACTGGTGGGCCAGCGCGTCCAGGAACGCGCGCTCCAACGGCGGGAACATGCGCGGCTCACCCCACGCCAGCGCCACGAAGCCCAGGATGCCCCGCTCGGTCAGCAACGGGAGGAACGCGCGAGAGCCCTCGCCCAGCGCCGCCACGTCGCTCTCCACGAAACCCGCCGAGGGGAGCAGTTCCTCCAGTCGGGAGAACCACTGCGACTCGCGCTGCTCCGCCGCGCGCGCGAGCACGGGCAGGCCCGCGACGCGCTGACCATCCAGGCCCTCCATCCACGCCTGTGAATAACCGACAGAGCCCAGCACGCGCAGACACCCGTCGGCACTCAGCTCCGCGATGGCGACCCGCGCCGCTCCCGAGGCCTCCAGCCCGTCGCGCACCATCACCCGCGCCACGTCCTCGGCGGTGGCCGCGCGCGACAGCGCCGCCGTCACCGTCTGCAGCCGCGCGGAGAAGGACTGGGCCGTGCGCGCCTCCTCGTACAGGAGCGCGTTGTCCATGGACAGGCTGGCGCGGCGGGCCAGCTCCATCGCCACCTCCAGCTCCGGCGCATCGAAGGACACCTGCTCGTCGCCTCGCACCAGCGACACGGCGCCCAGCACCCGGCCCCGCGCCAGCAACGGCAGCACGAGCCCCGCCCGGATTCCCAGGCGACGGACCACATCCAACTGCGCGGGCTCTCGCACCATCGCCGGGAGCATCTCCTCCGTCACCACCGGCATCACCACCGGACGTCCGGTGCGCAGCGCCTCGGAGATGCCACCGGGTGACACCAGGTCCACGGGCCGCAGTCGGGACAACTCGTGCACCAGCGCCGTCTTCTCCGGCTCACGGTGCGCCGCGGCCACCCGCTCCACGCTCCCGTCCTCCGTGATGACATCCACCGCGCACCAGTCCGCGAGCACCGGCACCGCCAGCTCCGCCAGTCGGTGCAGCACCGTGCGCCACTCCAGCGACGCGCCCAACAGCTCGCCCGCGCGCGACAGGAAGGCCAGGCGCGCCGCCTCGGACGAGGCCGCCTCCACCCCATGCTCGGGCTCCGGCGGCGCCGGGGTGGGCCGGGGTTTCCCGGCGACATCGAGAGAAGCTTCAGGAGAAGAAATCGGCTCGGCGGGCATGCAGGTGGACCACGATGGAAGAGAAGCGCCGCGCGACATCAGACCCCGAGCTAAAAGCGTCCCGGACGCGGCAACAATGCCGCCCGTCTCCGCGGACGGGGAGACTGTCCAGTGTCGGACCCGCGGGACGTTGAGTGCCTTTCGAGTGAAGGGCTCCGCGCGCGGCGCGTACGGAATGACTCGGGCCGGGAGGTCGCTGACTCAGCCCACGTCGGACGCCATCGACGGGTTCCACCACACGGCGCCCTTCCCATCGATGGCCGCCTTCGCGCGCTCGCGCACGTCGGTCAGCTCCTCCACGGACAGGGGCCGCGCCGAGTGGACCGCGCCGAGCGCCGCGTCCTGTTCGTTGGGGTGGCTCATCCCCATCAGCATGACGTCCGGGTCCAACGTCAGCGTGTAGTGCACGCACTCCTCCACGCTCAGGTGCGGCAGCACGGGCGCGTCGCGGTCCTCGCGTCCGCCAGAGCCCACCTTGCCGCGCGGCCGGGCCTCCAGCGGTCGGCCATAGCCCTCCGTGTCGCCCAAAAGCTTGCCCGCGCCGAACGTCTTGAACGACACCACGCCCACGCCGCGCGAGCGCGCCAGCGGCAGCACGTCCCGCACGTAGCGAAGGTCCACGAAGGGTCCCAGCGGAAACATCACCACGTCGCACAGCCCGGAGTTCACCGCCGCGCGCAGCACGTCCGGGTGATGACTGGAGATGCCCCGGAAGCGAGCCTGCCCCGCGCTCACGCACCGGCCCAGTTGCTCCAGGCCGCCGCCCGGAGAAGCCAACCGCTCCCACGCGGCCAGCTCCGATACGGCGTGGAAGGCGAACAGGTCCACCGCCGCGTGGCCCAGCCTCCGCAAGCTGGCCTCCACCTGCGGCGCCACCGGGGCGTCGAGCACGTCCACCTTGTCGATGAGGAAGACGCCCTCGCGCCGGCCGCGCAGGGCCTCGCCCACCACCTCCTCGCTCAACCCCTCCTCGTAGTTGGGCGCGGTGTCGATGACGTTCAGCCCCGCGTCCAGCGCGCGGCGCAGCGTGGCGACGAGCGACTCCCGGGGCGCCGAGCGGTCGGCGATGTCACCGATGCCCACCGCCGTGGCGACGAAGCCGGTGCGGCCCAGCGCGCGGCGGGGCGTGAAGCGGGGAAGCGGATTCGCGGACATGCCTCCGGTTGTGCAAGAGCGCCCCTCACGTCGTCAAGGCGCTCGGCGCGGGAAGGTTCAGCGGAAGGGACCGGAGACCTCGAACGTCACGCCCGCGTTGCTGGAGTTCGTCGCCCCGCGCTGCGAGCTGAAGTACAGCCTGCGTCCATCCGGGCTGAAGGCCGGGCCCGTGAGCTCCGAGCCCGCGTGGCCCAGCACCCGCAGGAAGCTGGCGACGATGCGCTGGGGCCCCGGGGTGATGAGACAGATTTCCCGGTTGTCGCCGTCCTCCGCCACGAACAAATCCCCCGAGCGCGACACCACCACGTTGTCCACGCCCCTCAGCGGCGAGCCCGGATACAGGGACGCGGCGTAGATGACCTCCAGCTTCCCCGTGGCCGGCGTGTGCGCCCACACGCGGTTGTCGCCCTTGGTGGTGACGTAGATGACGCCGCCGTCGTACCAGCAGCCCTCGCCGCCGTTGAACACCGTCGTCCGCGCCGCCACCTCCGGCTGGAGCGACGCCGGCTTGTTCGCGGCGCAGGCCACCCAGCTCACCGTCGCCGTTCCCGTCAGCGCATCCCCCGTCACCCGGGCCGCCTCCAGCGTGCCCGCCGCCAGCACCGGCCACGCGGACGGAGTGAAGCGGTACAGGCGCCCCTTCGGTTGGTCCTCCGTCAGGTAGAGCCGTCCACCGTCCGGGTCCACCGCCACCGCCTCATGGGGGAACGTGCCGAGCGCGCCGCGCACCACACCCTGCGAGGCCTTGGCCGGGTTGCACTCCCAGACGCGCCCGCCGCTGTGCTCCTCGCACGACAGCCACGTGCCCCAGGGCGTCGGTCCTCCCGCGCAGTTCATCCGCGTGCCGGACAGGATGCGGTACGCCGCCACCACGCTCCCGCCTCCGCTGAAGCGCAGCGCGCTGGCGCCCCCGGGGAGGCCCTCGCTGTTGGACACGTACACCCAGCCGCCGTCCGGCCGCGCGAAACAGGCGCCACCGTCCGGCGCGGTGTGCCACACGTAGCCGGTGTTGCCGACCGTCTGGCCCGAGCGGGCGATGATTCGCGAGGTGAAGCCCGCGGGCAGTCGCAAGCCGTTGACATCCGCGCTCCCGGACATCGCCCCGTAGGGACTGGGCCCCGACTGGGCCGGCGCCGCATAGGCCTCCTTCCAGAACGAGGGGCCCCAGGCGAGCGCTCCACTTCCGAGCGCGGAAAGACGAAGGAAGCCACGGCGACTCAGACGCATGTGTGGGTTCTCCTGTGCGAGCAGGAAAACCACCCACCCCTCCCCTCACCACTGAACGCGAGGCGAGCGTGAGGCCCGCGACATCACCCGCGTCGACTCGCGCGATTCTTGTCCCAGATGGCGTAGAGGATGATGAGGAAGGCGACAAGCCGCGCCACGTAGAGGTAGTAGCGGCGCTCGTCCAACGAGTCCATCAGCGACGACACCGCCGAGTTCGCGCCCAGCAGCGCGAAGGCCACCGCGAAGAAGCCGAACAGGCGCTCGTGCGACTGCTTCCAGAAGCGCAGGAAGAACAAGGCGCACGCCAGCCATCCCATCGCCGTCGCACCGTTGAGCATGGACCTGAGCATGGGCGAGCTACCTCACGAGGCGTCCCAGATGAGGCCGAACAACAGGATGGAGACACTGGCCAACGTGGCCAGCAGGCGCGGCATGTACAGGTCGATGGTGGTCGGCAGAATCACCAGGTCCACGAAGAGCAGCACGTTGCTGACCGCCATGCCCACGAAGCACAGCCCGCTCCACAGGAGCAGTCGGGACTGGCTGCTCTTCCAGGCGCGCAGCAATAGCACCGCGCACGCCACGCTGGTCAAGGCACAGAGGATGTAGACCGCCTCAGCCATGGTCGCCGTCCTTGTCCTTCTTGAGCACGAAGGCTTCCGCGAAGCCCCGGACCTTGTCCAACGGCCGGGAGAAGATGAAGGAGATGACCGTCACCCGCCGCGCACCGTACACCGCCGCCAGCTCCGTCACCGCCTGCACGTCTTCGGAGCTCTCGGGACTGAAACGATAGACGGGCACGGCTCCGCCGTCGCTCACCAGCAACCTGCTCGCGGTGAGGTCCGCCAGCCTCGCGGCCGCGGAGGGTTCTGTGATGCGCAGCTCCAGGCTCACCGATGACGCGGTCCACTCCCGTCCAGGCTGGGCACGGAGCAAGAGAAGCACCTCCAGCTTCTCCAGCGAGTCGATATGCGTCGTGATGAAGCGCTGGACCCGCGGGGGTAGTCCGGCGTCGCTCACGAAGCCAACATGCTCCCGTTATTTTGTGCGTCAACCTTTTCCCGCACGGGGGTGTTCAGCTTCGGTCGCGGGGAGGTCCTTCGGCTGGTCGCTCCGCATCGTGGGGAGCGGGCCCTGTCCGGCCTCCTGCTCCGTCGGCGTGGAGACGGGGGGCACCAGGTGTCGCAGGCCCTCGACGAGCTGCTGTGTCGCGCTGGGGCCCGTCACGTCGAGGAGCGCGAGCAGCACCGTCTCCGGATGCCCGTACATCTTCGGCAACAGCGTGCTGTAGGCGCGCACCGAGCCCCGCTGCTCGCCCAGCTCCCAGTCCACGTGAAGCCCGTGGAGTGCCTCGCCCCGGGCCGCGCGCATCAGCGGCTGCGCATCCTGGGGTAGGGGGTCGCCATCGCGTCCCCGGACGATGACGCCTTCATGCAGGCCCGGCGCTTCGCGATACGCCAGACATCCGCCGGCCAGTCCCTGGGCGGCCCGGTTGGCCAGCAGGGTGTGGCCGCTGCCCGGCTCCACCAGGGCCAGGGGCGTGGGCAGCGCGGCGAGCACGGCTTCCAGCCAACGCTGCTGGTTGCGGTGCGACTCCATCTCCCGGCGCAGGTGCTCCTCGCGCGTCCGGGTCCGCTCCGCCTCCATGCGCCGGTGGGCTTCCGCCAATTCGCCCTCGTGCTCGCGCCGCTGCGTCTCGCGCAGCGCCTCCGCCTGACGCCGCACCAGCTCCGTCTTGCGGAACAGGTCCACGAAGACGCCCACCTTGGAGCGGAGGATTTCCGGCTCGTAGGGCTTGAGCAGGTAGTCCACCGCGCCCACCGCGTACGCGCGCAACTCCGGGAGCTGGCCGCGCGACAAGGCGGTGAGAAAGAGGATGGGCGTGTTGCGGCTGCGCTCGCGCTCGCGGATGAGGCTCGCCGTCTCGAAGCCGTCCATGCCCGGCATGACGACATCCAGGAGGATGGCGGCGAAGTCCTGGGTGAGAAGATGGCGCAGCGCCTCACGGCCACTTCGCGCGGAGACCAGCTTCTGCCCCAGCGGGGCCAGCGTCGCCTCCAGCGCCAGCAGCCCCTCCGGCTGGTCGTCCACCAGGAGGATGTGGACGGGCTCCATGGAGAACACGGGGCCGCGCTCGCGCGAGGGCGCGGCGCTCATGGCTGCACCCGGCCGCGCGACACATAGGCCAGTCGCGTCAGCCACCCTCCCACCTCGGAGAGAGACAGGCGCTCCACCTCGCACTCCTGTCCCTCGCCGCCGTCGGACTCGCCCATCACCACCGCCACGCGTCCGCCCCGGCCCCTCAGGAAGCTCAAGCCCTCCTGGCCGTCGTCGTGGCCGGAGAAGAGCAGCCCCGCGGCCGCGGCGCCGTAGCTGTCCGCCGCGGACTCGAAGAGGGCGTCGATGGCGGGGCGGCAGCCGTGCTCCGGCGACTCCACGGACAGCGCCACGCAGCCCCGGTCCACCAGCAGGTGGTAGCCCCAGGGCGCCAGGTACACGCGCCCCGGCACCAGGTCCTCCTTGTCATCCGGCTCCACCACGGGCAGCGCGCAGCGGCGCGCCAGCGGCGCGGCCAGCACGTCATGCGGCCCCCGGTGCAGTACGACGACGACGGGCGCCGGCAGGTGCGCCGGCAGTTGGGAGAGCAGCGTCTCCACGTCCGCGCCCGCGCTCCGGGGCGCCCCCACCACCAGCAGCCCCACGCTCATGACACCCTCCGGAAGATGCGACCGCTGCCTTCCAGCTCCTCGTAGGCGGCGACGTGTGGAGTACGCGCCACCGACTCCTTGCGCCCCAGACACAGGAAGCCGAAGCGGGCGAGGCTCTCGTACAGCCGCGAGTGCACCCGGTTGTGCAGGGCGCGATTGAAGGACAGCAGCGTGTCCCGACACACGATGACGTGGAACTCGTTGAACGAGCCGTCGATGGTCAGGTTGTGCTGGGTGAAGAAGATGCCGTCGCGCAGCCTGGGGTGGAGCAGCGCCCAGTTGCCGTCGCGGGTGTAGGAGTCGGACAGCGAGCCCCGCCCACCCGACTCCGCGTGGCGGCGCGCGTCGTCCTCGCCGGGCAGGGGCAGCACGCCGGTGCGAGCGTCCGCCAGCAGTCCCTCGCTGGCATCGGACGCATAGAGCCGGCAGCGGCTCCACAGGCCCTCCTCGTGCAGGAGGATGGCCAGGGCATAGGTGTCCTCACCGGTGCCGCAGCCCGCGTGCCAGACGCGCACGGACGGCCAGGTGCGCAGCACGGGCACCACACGCGTGCGGAAGTCTCGGAAGAAGGCCGCGTCCGAGAAGAGTCCGGGCGGCGTGCTGGAGAGCGCGCGCAGCAATCCCTCCAGCGCCTCGCCGTCATGCAGCACGCGGGCCTGGAGCGCGGAGAAGGACTCCAGGCGTTCCTCGCGCAGGTGGCGCCGCAGCCGCCGCAGCAACCGCGGCCGGGAGTGGCTGCGCAAATCGAAGCCCCAGTGTCGGGCCACGCCCTCCAGGAGCAGGTCCGCCTCCAGGGCCTCCAGCGCCGCGACCGAAGCGCCCGCGCTCACCCGGAGACCTCCGTGCGCGAGCCACGCGCCTGGGCGCCTCGCGGCGCGTGCAGCCACACGCGCAACAGGCTGAGCAGCTTTTCGATATCCACCGGCTTGGTGATGTAGTCGGACGCGCCCGCCTCCAGGCACTTCTCCCGGTCCCCCTTCATCGCCTTCGCGGTGAGGGCGAGAATCGGCAGGTGCGCCACGCGCTCCATGCGGCGGATGGCGCGCATGGCCTGATAGCCGTCCATCTCCGGCATCATCACGTCCATCAACACCAGCTCGATGTCCGCGTCCTTCTCCAAGAGTCCCAGCCCCTCGCGCGCGCTCTCCGCGAAGGCCACCTTCATGCCGTAGCGCTCCAACACGGTGTTGAGGGCGAAGATGTTGCGCACGTCGTCGTCCACCACCAGCACCTTGCGGTTGACCAGCAACGGGTCTCTCTCGCGCGCCTTCTCCAGCATCCGGCGCTTGGACTCCGACAGGTTGGCGGGCGAGCGGTGCAGGAACAGGCTCGTCTCCTCCAAGAGGCGCTCGGGACTCTGCGCATCCTTGACGACGATGGCCTCCGCCACGCGGCGCAGCTCCGTCTCCTGCGCGCGCGACAGCTCGCGGCCCGTGTAGACGATGATGGGCGGGCCCCCCGCGCCATGCACCTCGCGCACGCGACGGATGAGCTCCGTGCCGGGCAGGTCCGGCAGGCCCAGGTCCAACACCATGCAGTCGAACCTGCGCTCCGCCAGCGCGGCCAGCGCGTCCACCGCTGTGCCCACCGCCACCGTCTGCACGTCCTCGCTGCCCAAGAGCTCCTGCAGCGTCTGTCGGTGGACGGCGTCGTCCTCGACGATGAGCAGGCCCCGGCCCTTGCGCTCCACGAAGTCGCGCAGGGAGGCCAGCGCCGCGGCTGCGGCATCCGGGTCCGCCGCCGCGCGCAGGTGGCCGATGGCGCCCAGGTTGAGCGAGCGCTCGCGGTGGTCCTCGTCGGACACCGTGTACACGGGCAGCGCGCGGGTGCCCGCGTCGTGCTTGAGCCTGTCCAGCACCACCCAGCCCGCCATCTCCGGCAGGTCCAGGTCCACCGCCACCGCCACCGGCCGCGCGTTGCGCACGGCGTCCAGCGCGCCCTCCACCTCCGTGGAGACAAGCACCTTGAAGCCCGCCCCCTGCGCGGCCGCTCGCAGCCGCGCCGCGTGTTCGGCGGCGTGGGTCACCGCGAGCAGCACCCTGTCACCGGGCTGGATGGAGCCCCGGTCGTCGTCGATGCCCAGCGACGCCAGCGAGACAGGGGGCGCCACTTCCTCGATGTGGAGCGGCGGCACCAGGGAGGCCGTGTGGGCCAGGGCGGTGGCCGCGGGCACGGGCCGCGAGGAGTCCTGTCCCGGCCGGTCCGCGACGAAGTCGAGCGGCAGGTACAGGGTGAAGACGCTGCCCTGGCCCGGCTCGCTCTCCAGTCGGATTTCGCCGCCGAGCAGCCTCGCGATTTCACGGCTGATGGACAGGCCCAGGCCGGTGCCGCCGTACTTGCGCGCGGTGGAGCCGTCGGCCTGCTGGAACGCCTCGAAGATGATGTGGTGCTTGTCCTTGGGGATGCCGATGCCCGTGTCTCGCACGGAGAAGGCCACCACCGAGGGCGCGATGGACAGCACCGGGTGGTCCGCCGTCCAGCCGCCCCGCGCCATGCCGATGTCGAGCGACACGGAGCCGGACTCGGTGAACTTGAAGGCGTTGGACAGGAGGTTCTTGAGCACCTGCTGGAGCCGCTTGGCGTCCGTCTCCACCTCGCCCGCCATACCCGGCGTCAGGTCGATGTCGAACTGGAGGCCCTTTTTGTCCGCCACCTGCCGGAAGGTGCGGTCCACGAACTCGCGCAGGTCGCTGAAGCGCAGCGGGCCCACGTCCACCGTCATGGTGCCGGACTCAATCTTCGACAGGTCGAGGATGTCGTTGATGAGCTCCAAGAGGTCCGCACCGGAGGCGTGAATGGTCCGGGCGAACTCCACCTGCCGTCCCGTGAGGTTGCCCTCCACGTTGTCGCTGAGCGTCTGGCTGAGGATGAGCAGCGAGTTGAGCGGCGTGCGCAGCTCGTGGCTCATGTTCGCCAGGAACTCCGACTTGTACTTGGACGTCAGGCTGAGCTGCTCCGCCTTCTCCTCGAGAGCGCGCTTGGCCTGCTCCACTTCGCCGTTCTTCCGCTCCACCTCCGTCTTCTGCTCGGAGAGCAGCTTCGCCTTCTCCTGAAGCTCCTCGTTGGTGCGGCGCAGCTCCTCCTGCTGGCGCTTGAGCAGCTCCTCGGACTGCTGGAGCGACGTGGCCTGCTGCTCCAGGCGCTTGTTCGTCTCCGTCAGCTCCTCCTGCTGCTTGCGCAATTCGTCGGTGAGCGCCTGCGACTGCTTGAGCAGCGCCTCCGTGCGCATGTTCGCGGCGATGGTGTTGAGGACGATGCCGATGGACTCCGTGAGCTGCTCCAGGAAGCCCAGGTGCACGTCGCTGAAGCGATGGAACGAGGCCAGCTCGATGACGGCCTTGATTTCCCCTTCGAAGAGCACCGGCAGCACGACGATGTTGCGCGGAATTTCTTCGCCCAGGCCGGAGGAGATGCGGATGTATGTGTCCGGCACGTCCGACAGGAGGATGGGTTCCTTCTCCAGCGCGCACTGGCCGACGAGCCCCTCACCCAGCCTGAAGGAATTGGAGAGCCCCTTGCGCTCCCGGTACGCGTAGGACGCCAGGAGCTTGAGAATCTGCTCTCCGGCCTCGGCGCGGTCGGAGATGTAGAAGACGCCGTGCTGCGCGTCCACCAGCGGCGCCAGCTCCGACAGGATGACCTTGGACACCGTGAGCAAATCCCGCTGCCCCTGGAGGACGCGGGTGAACTTGGCCAGGTTCGTCTTCAGCCAGTCCTGCTCCGTGTTCTTCCGCGTGGTGTCCTTCAGGTTGCGGATCATCTCGTTGATGTTGTCCTTCAGGGCGGCCACTTCGCCCTGCGCGGACACGGTGATGAACCGCGTGAGGTCGCCCTTCGTCACCGCCGTGGCCACCTCGGCGATGGCGCGCACCTGCGTCGTCAGGTTCGCGGCGAGCTGATTCACGTTGTCGGTGAGGTCGCGCCAGATGCCGGCCGTTCCGGGCACGCGCGCCTGTCCGCCCAGCTTCCCTTCGATGCCCACCTCGCGGGCCACCGTCGTCACCTGGTCGGCGAACACCGCCAGCGTGTCAATCATGCCGTTGATGGTGTCCGCCAGCTCGGCGATTTCCCCCTTCGCGTCCACGACGAGCTTGCGCTTCAAGTCACCGTTGGCGACCGCCGTCACCACCTTGGCGATGCCGCGCACCTGCGTGGTGAGATTGGACGCCATGGAGTTCACGTTGTCCGTGAGGTCCTTCCACGTACCGGCGACACCCTTCACCTCCGCCTGTCCGCCCAGCTTTCCTTCCGTGCCGACCTCGCGCGCGACGCGCGTCACCTCCGAGGCGAAGGACGAGAGCTGGTCCACCATCGTGTTGATGGTGTTCTTCAGCTCCAGGATTTCACCCTGCACGTCCACGGTGATTTTCTTGGAGAGGTCACCGCGAGCCACCGCCGTCGTCACCTCGGCGATGTTGCGCACCTGCGCGGTGAGGTTGGAGGCCATGGAGTTCACGTTGTCCGTGAGGTCCTTCCATGTGCCGGCGACGCCCTTCACGATGGCCTGGCCACCCAGCTTGCCCTCGGTGCCGACCTCGCGCGCCACGCGCGTCACCTCGGACGCGAACGAGTTGAGCTGGTCCACCATCGTGTTGATGGTGTTCTTCAGCTCCAGGATTTCGCCGCGCACATCCACGGTGATTTTCTTGGACAGGTCTCCATTCGCCACCGCCGTCGTCACCTCGGCGATGTTGCGCACCTGAGCCGTCAGGTTGGACGCCATGGAGTTCACGTTGTCGGTGAGGTCCTTCCATGTACCGCCGACGCCGCGCACCACGGCCTGACCGCCCAGCTTTCCTTCCGTGCCGACCTCGCGCGCCACGCGAGTCACCTCGGACGCGAACGAGTTGAGCTGGTCCACCATCGTGTTGATGGTGTTCTTCAGCTCCAGGATTTCGCCGCGCACGTCGACGGTGATTTTCTTCGACAGGTCTCCGCGGGCCACCGCCATCGTCACTTCGGCGATGTTGCGCACCTGCGACGTGAGGTTGGACGCCATCGAGTTCACGTTGTCGGTGAGGTCCTTCCACGTGCCACCGACACCACGCACCACGGCCTGTCCACCCAGCTTGCCCTCGGTGCCGACCTCCTTCGCGACGCGCGTCACCTCCGAGGCGAACGACGAGAGCTGGTCCACCATCGTGTTGATGGTGTTCTTCAACTCCAACACCTCGCCGCGCGCATCCACGGTGATTTTCTTCGACAGGTCGCCCTTGGCCACGGCCGTCGTCACGTCCGCGATGTTGCGCACCTGCGCGGTGAGGTTGGAGGCCATGGAGTTCACGTTGTCCGTGAGGTCCTTCCATGTGCCACCCACGCCGCGCACCACGGCCTGTCCACCCAGCTTGCCCTCGGTTCCGACTTCACGCGCGACGCGAGTCACCTCCGACGCGAACGAGTTGAGCTGGTCCACCATCGTGTTGATGGTGTTCTTCAGCTCCAGGATTTCACCCTGCACGTCCACGGTGATTTTCTTGGAGAGGTCTCCATTGGCCACCGCCGTCGTCACCTCGGCGATGTTGCGCACCTGCGACGTCAGGTTGGAGGCCATGGAGTTCACGTTGTCGGTGAGGTCCTTCCACGTGCCGGCGACACCCTTCACCACGGCCTGACCGCCCAGCTTGCCCTCGGTGCCGACCTCGCGCGCCACGCGCGTCACCTCGGACGCGAACGAGTTGAGCTGATCCACCATCGTGTTGATGGTGTTCTTCAGCTCCAGAATCTCGCCGCGCACATCCACCGTGATTTTCTTGGACAGGTCTCCATTGGCCACCGCCGTCGTCACCTCGGCGATGTTGCGCACCTGCGACGTCAGGTTGGACGCCATGGAGTTCACGTTGTCCGTGAGGTCCTTCCACGTACCGCCCACGCCCTTCACCACGGCCTGTCCGCCGAGCTTTCCTTCCGTGCCGACCTCACGCGCCACGCGCGTCACTTCCGAGGCGAAGGACGAGAGCTGATCCACCATCGTGTTGATGGTGTTCTTCAGCTCCAGAATCTCACCGCGCACGTCCACGGTGATTTTCTTGGAGAGGTCGCCCTTGGCCACCGCCGTCGTCACCTCGGCGATGTTGCGCACCTGGGACGTGAGGTTGGACGCCATCGAGTTCACGTTGTCCGTGAGGTCCTTCCACGTGCCGGCGACGCCCTTCACCCGGGCCTGTCCGCCGAGCTTCCCTTCCGTGCCGACCTCGCGCGCCACGCGCGTCACTTCCGAGGCGAACGCGCCCAGCTGCTCCACCATGCCGTTCACCAGGCGGGCGGTGCGCAGGAACTCGCCCTTGAGGGGACGACCGTCCACCTCCAGCGCCATCGTCTGGGACAGGTCGCCCTTGGCCACCGCGCCGATGACGCGGCCCATCTCCGTGGTGGGCTGGACCAGGTCCGCCACCAGCGTGTTCACCGACTCCACGCAGTCCGCCCAGGAGCCCACGGCGCTCGCCACGTTGGCGCGCTGGGTGATGCGGCCCTCCTTGCCCACCCCGCTGCCAATGCGCTCGAACTCGTGCGCCATGCGCTCGTTGAGCTCGATGATTTCGTTGAGCGAGTCGGCCACCTTGCCGGCGTTGCCCACCTTGTCCACGGGCATGCGCACGGAGAAGTCCCCCTTGCGCACGGCGGTCAGCACACGCAGGAGCTGGCGCGAGTCCAGTGTGTCGGAGTCGTCCTCCACGGAGCGCGACGGCGGCGGAGGCGCGGCGCGACGAGAGACACCCTTCTTCACAGTCATTGAGAGCCCCAGCGCGTTCCCGCGAGCACAGCCCCCTCGGCTGTCGAGAACGGAATGTTTCGGAAGGGCTCCGTTCTCCCGCGACTCTCCGGGCGGGGATAGTCCCCTCGGGAGGGCCGGCTGACAGGCACTCGACACTGCGGCTTCGCTTCGTGAGCCAGCCGACACTTGCCCGCGGGTCTAGTGTCGCAGCCGGGGCGCCGGGGCCCGGACATGGACCTCCATGCGCGCATCCCCCGCCACCACGCTGCTCAAGACTTCCTGCTGCTCGGGAGACAGCCGCGCCACGGCCCGCAGCGCGGCCACCAGCAGCAGCGCCTCCACCGAGGACGGCACGCCCACGCCCTCAGGCCCCGTCTTCAGCGGCATGGGCAAGCGGGGCACCCGGCCCGCGGAGGCCAGCGCCTCCACGGCATAGGCCGGCGACGTGTCCAGCGTGACGGCAATGGCGGGCAGCTCCTGCGCCGCATCGGCCTGACCTCGCGCCTGCATCTCCATCAACATCTGGAGCGCGCCCGGCTTGAAGTACAGCGCCAGCCCCGCCCGGCCGTCGTCCATGTTGAAGACGCACCCCTCGAAGGTGTGCGTCAGCGGCCCTGAGACCGCCACCTCGAAGGGCTGGCTGTCGTCCCAGTGCGTCCAGGGCCGCGCATCCCAGTACTCGGTCGCCGCCTGGACGAAGAGCAGCGCCTTGTCCGAGCCCAGCGCGGACAACCCTCGCTGTCCCCACGCCAGGAACGTGGCGATGGCCGCGCGCGACGAGAGGGCCGCCGGGGGAGGCTCCGCCACCGCCACGCCCAACACCGCGCCCGCTTCCGCGAGCTGGGGTTCACACCGCACCCCGCCCAGGTCCTCCAGTCCCTCCAGCAACACCCGCAGGCCCGCGGTGTCGGCCTGCTCGAAGACGGGCTGGGACGGCTCGCCAGTCTCGGTGATGCGCAGATAGACCTGCGTGCTCCCTTGAGAGAGCGGCACGGGACCGAGCTTGAGCAGATAGAACATGGGGCCTGTCGGCGGCTTTCGCGTCAGCCGGAGAGAGCGCGCTTGCCGTCCAGGGCCTTGCGGACCTGCTTCATCAGCGCGGGAATGTCGAAGGGCTTCTGGAGGAAGGGAATGCCCGGGTACTGGGCCCGCAAGGCTCCCACGTCCACCGCGCTCATGCACAAGAGCGACACACCGGCCCAGTTCGGTTCCGCGCGGATGCGCTCGATGAGGGCGGGGCCGTCCAGCACCGGCATCATCCAGTCGGTGAGGACCAGGTCCGGACGCAGCTCGCTCATCCGCTCCAGCGCCTCACGGCCATGAGAGGCCGTCAGCACACGGTAGCCCTCCTCCCTCAGGAGGTCCGCGAGGGCTTCCAGGATGCCCTGCTCGTCATCCACCACCAGGACCGTCTCCATACGGGCGGGCTTCACTCCTCACGAATCAGGGATGGCCACCGGTCCGATGTCGGGCAAGGCCCGTCAACAGGGTGTCCAGGGCAACGTCGAAGGGAGGCAGCACCTCGATTCCTTGTCGGGAGATACGGAACTCCCGGATGGACGGGTCGTAGTCGGTGTCCCGCAGCTTGAAGATGGTCAGCAGGCGGCGAAGGCGCCCCTCCAGCTCGACGTGCCTGAGGAAGAAGAGGTTCTCCGCCACGGCGGAGGGGCCGACTTCCAGCGGCACATCGAGCGCGGGCCCGAAGAGGCGGGGCGTCTCCAGGCTGAAGATGGTCGTCGCGTACGACAGGCGCAGCTCCTGGGTGAGCGCCGCGAAGAACGACGCCATCCGCGCGCTGTCCGGCGCGGCCTGGCTCATCGCGCTCAACCCATCCACGAACACCCGTGTCACCTGGTGCCGCCGCACCGCGCTCAAGAGTTGGTCCGCCAGCACATCCAGGATGGATTCAGCGGGGGGTTGCCAGAGGATGTGCATCCTCCCGTCCTTGACCGCCCCACCCATGTCCATGCCGGCGGCAGCCGCCTTGTGGAGCAGCCGTTCGGGCGACTCATAGAAGCCCATGTACAAACAGCGCTCACCCTGCTTCAGCCCCTCGGCGAGCAAGCTGCTTCCCATCAGCGTCTTGCCACTGCCCGGAGGCCCGAGCATCAGCGACGTGGAGCCCTTGGCCAGCCCACCCGGGAAGAGCGCATCCATCGACGGGATGCCGAAATGCACCCGCTCGCTCCCCGGGTCCGGCGGCGGGGTGCGCCGCATGCGCGCCTCCAGCCGGGGAAAGACCTCCAGCCCATCATTGGAGATGCGGAAGGTGTGCACGCCGCTCAGGGTGGCGCCGCCCCGGAACTTGCGCACCTGGAGCTCTCGCCACGAGCGCACGCCCAGGGTGCGCTCGCGCAACTCCAGGATGCCGTCCACCATGGTGTATTCCGGATGGACGGTGGGGCCGTTGGAGCTGGTGAGCATCAGCGCGGTGAAGCGGGACAGGCCCGCGGACACCTGCAGCTCGTGGATGAACTTCTTGAAGTCGCGACTGCTGCCGGCCGCCTCCTGCGCCTGCACCAGACCGTCCAACACCAGGATGCTGGTGTTGTGGTTGCGCACCTCGCGCCGCAGCAACTCCAGCAGGCCGGGCAGGCCCTGCTCCTCCAGCGTGCGGAAGCCGCTGACGTAATAGACACTCTCGGGCAGTAGCGCGGAGTCGAAGAACGCCATGTCGCGCATGTTGGCGAGCATGCGAGCGTGCGACTCGGCCAGCAGCGTGACGTAGAGGCACCGCGCCCCTCCACGTCCCTGGTGGTAGCAGAGCTGGTTGGCGAAGAGCGTCTTGCCCGCCCCGGGCTCACCCACGACGATGTAGACACCCGAGGTGACGAGGCCACCACCCAGCACGCCGTCGAGGCCGGGCACGCCAGTGGTCACGCGCGCGTCCTGCCGCGGCGCTTGCTCGGAAGGAGACATGAACGGGCTCATACCGCAAAACCCGGCGTCCGCGCCCCTGGATTGGTTACAGGGGTGGGTTCAGGGGGGACCGGCCTGGTCGGCGACCACCACGAAGTGCTCCTGGACGTGCCGCACATCCGAGGCATGCGACACCCGGAACTCGTAGCGGCCCGGCTTGTCGATGCGCACTCGCAGGGGCGTGGCGGCGGCTCCGGTCCGCGCGGTGAATTCGTGCACGCAACGGGCCTCGTCGCAGTCCACCTTCGCGAGCGAGGGCGCATCTCGCAGCCGGGGATGGAAATCCAGCGGGGGCGGCGTCTCGAGCCAGACGGTGGCGGGCTCTCCGGAGTGGACGCCGTGAGCCCAGGGCAACTCCAGCCAGCCGGCTCCATCGCCAGGAAGTCGAAAGGCGACCTCCCTCGCGGGCAGGAGCTCGGGACTCAAGGGTCCACTCGCATCCCCTCGCGCGAGCAGCAGCAGGGCCACCGCGCCCGCCAGCGCCGCGCCCACCAGCACGCGCGCGGCGGGATGGTGCGACAGGGCTCGTGGGGAAGGTGACTGCGTTGGCTCGCGCCCACGGGAGTGCTCGGCCCGGATGAGCGCGGCCTGGAGCCGGGCCCGCAGGTGGGGCGAGGGCTTCTCGCCCCGAAGCGCCTCCAGCGCCGCGCGGACCTCGTCGGGAAGTGGCGGTGGCCTGCCCTCATCCTCGGTGCTCATGGACGGCCTCCCTCGCTGACAGTCTGAGCCTGACGGCTGGAGGCCGCCGTGAACAACACGCCCAGCCGCGCCCGGCCCCGGGAGTGTCGACTCTTCACCGTGCCCAGGGGCAGCGCGAGCACCCGCGCCACCTCCTCGTAGTCCAGGTCCTCCACGTCACACAGCAGCACCACCAGCCGGAACTTCTCCGGCAGCGCGTGCAGACACGCCAGCACCAGCTCCGCCTCCTCGGCGCCACACAGCCGTGCCTCCGGGTCCGGCTGCTCGGTTCCGCCCTCGAAGAGCGAGCCCAGCACCGACGAGGCCCCTTCCAGCACCGAGTCCAACAGCGAACGCCGCCGCGCCTGCGTGCGCCGGTTCTCCAGGAACTGGTGTCGCGCGATGCCGCACAACCAGCCCAGCCACGAACCCGAGTCTCGCGAATCCCAGTTCAGGAAGGCCCGCACCAGCGAGTCCTGGAGCAGGTCCTCCGCCTCCTGCCGGCTGCGACACAAGGCCAGGCAGAAGCGATGGAGCCGGGGCAACAGCGGCTCCACCACGACCTCGAATCGCTCTCGCGCACCGAGCTCCGCGGGCGACTCACTCTGTTTCATTTTCAATCCAGACACGACACCGCCCACGAACCCATCCCCCAAGAAACCAAGACATCCCAGACGGGTGATGACCTGCTCATAAAGAGCGCGTCCCGCATCAGCCGTAAAAACGCGAAGTAAAGCAAGTCCGGGAACCGAAGCGCGTCTCGTTCCATCTCTCGCTATCGAGGGGGCTGGGCTCGCGCTGGGAGGCGATGTCCGCCCGTGTACACGGGAGGCCGTGACGTCATGCGAGGCTCGCAGTCCAATGTCAGTCATTCTCATGGAACCCCGGGGCAGGCTTCCTGGAAGCAGGACTTCGTCGCGGGCTTCCTCGTCTTCCTGCTCGCGTTGCCCTTGTGTCTGGGTATCGCGATGGCGAGCGGCTTTCCGCCCGTGGCGGGCATCCTCACGGCGGTGGTGGGCGGAGTGCTGTCGACGTGGGTGGGCAGCGCGCGGCTGACCATCAAGGGCCCGGCCGCGGGGCTCATCGTCATCGCGCTCGGGGCGGTGACGGAGCTGGGCGGAGGGGACGCGGTGCTCGGCTACCGGCGCGCGCTGGCGACCATCGTGGTGGCCGCGTGCCTTCAAGTGCTCTTCGCGGTGCTGCGCGCTGGGAGGCTGGGGGACCTGTTCCCCTCGGCGGTGGTGCACGGGATGCTCGCGGCCATCGGCGTCACCATCTGCGCCAGACAGCTCCACGTGCTGCTCGGGGTGTCACCCGTGGCGCGGACGCCCCTGGGGTTGCTGGCGGAGGTGCCGAGCAGCGTGGCGCGGCTGAACCCGGAGATTGCCCTCATCGGAGGGCTCAGCCTCCTGTTGCTGTTCGGCCATGCGGCGCTCTCCCAGCGGGTGGCGTGGCTCAAGCGGGTGCCGGCGCCCCTGCTGGTGCTGGCCGTCGCTGTACCGCTGGCGCTCGGGTTCGACCTGGAGCACGCGCACACGTTCACGTTCTCCCATGCCGTCTTCTCGGTGGGGCCGAGCCATCTGGTGAACCTGCCGAGCAACCTGCTCGCGGCCATCACCTTCCCGGACTTCTCCGCCGTGCCGAGCGCGCTGGGGCTCAAGTACGTGGTGATGTTCGCGTTGGTGGGCAGCGTGGAGTCGCTGTTGACGGTGAAGGCGGTGGACCTGCTGGCCCCGGAGCAGCGCCGCTCGGATTTGGACAAGGACTTGTTGGCCACGGGCCTGGGCAATCTGGTGGCGGGGTTGCTGGGCGGGCTGCCGATGATTTCAGAGGTGGTGCGCAGCTCCGCCAACCTGGGCTACGGAGCGAGGAGCCGGCTGTCGAACTTCTTCCACGGCGTGTTCCTGTGGGGGTTCGTGGCCTTCGCGCCAGGACTCATCCACCGCATTCCGTTGGCCGCGCTCGCGGGGATGCTCATCTTCACGGGCGTCCGACTCGCGTCGCCGGGTGAGCTGGTGAAGGCGTACCGGATTGGTGCGGAGCAAGTGCTCATCTTCTGCTTCACGCTCATCGTCACGCTGGCCACGGACCTGCTGGTGGGCGTGGCCTCGGGCATCGTCCTGAAGGCGGGCGTGCATCTGCTCAATGGGGCTTCACCGAGGGAGCTCTTCCGACCCGACATCCAGGAGCAGGTGGGCGCGGACCAGGTGGTGCTGCGGGTGCGGAGCGCGGCGGTGTTCACCAACTTCCTGACGTTCAAGAAGCTGCTGAACCGGCACGCTCTCGTCCGGCTCATCGAGGTGGACCTGACGGAAGCCCGCCTCGTGGACCACACGGTGATGCAGCGGCTGCACGAGCTGGAGGCGGAGTTGTCGCGGGAGGGGCGACAGCTTCGAGTGCTCGGGTTGGAGCAACACCGGGGAATGTCCTCGCATCCGCTGTCCGCGCGGAAGAAGGCGCCGAGCGGCAACCTGGGGCTCACGCCCTGAGGGGACACCATGAGCCATGCTCCCTGTCCCACTTCGTCCCCGTCCCCGGAGGACCGGGGTTCAAGGCTGCGCGCCGCGTTGGCCGGCGCCAGCCACGTCCTTCCCGCGCAGGGGCCCATCGGCGTGTTCGTGCACCACAACACGCTGCACGCGTATCAACACCTCCCGTTCCACGAGGCAGTGGCCACCGCGAGCAAGACGTTCGGCGCGGAGGGGTATCTGTCCGAGGCGCGCTTTCTTGAGCTGTACCGGCGAGGCCGCATCACCGACGAGGACTTGCGAGCAGTGCTCGCTGAGCCCGAGCACCGCGTGCCGCCATGTCCTTTCTCCGCCGATGCGGAGAGACAGAGCGCCGCACTCACGGCGCAGGACGCGGCTCCCGCCGAGCAAGCGGCGCGGTTCGCGGACTCAACGAAATGGAGTGCCTTCTTCACCAACGAGCCATGCTCGGCGCAGGCGGTCGCGGCCCCAACAGGACAGGCTGTCCACTTCACCCTCGAGCCAGGCCTGGCACCGGCCGCTCGGCGAGACGCACGCGCACCTGCGTCGAGACTTTTACGGGACGCACAATCGGTGCTGGGAGGCTTGCCGCCACGCGCCCCCATGGAGCTGATGCGGCTCGCCCTGCTCCACCCCGTGGAAGTGGAGTCGGAGGCGTCACTGCGCTGGAAGCTGGAGGAGCACTCCGCCGCGTACCGCCTTCGAGCGGACCTCTCTCCGACGACGCGTCACGCGCTGCTGGAGCGCTCAGCCCAGGGGCTGCGCATCTGGATGGACCGGGTGGGACGAGGCCGGACGATGACGGAGCTGGCGTGCGCGCTGCTCGGTCCCGACGTGGAGTCCACCGTTCGCGCGGTGGCGAGCCACGTCCCCCGTCCTCTTCCCGTGGACGTGGCGCTGCGACTGCTGGGCATCCCCGCAGCCTGTGCGAGCGCATATGTCGACCGGGTCTCCGCCCTGCTCGACGGAGAGACCTCGTTCACGAGGGAAGACTGGCTGAGCGCGGAGGCGTCCTGTGTCACTTCGGCGTTGGCCTCGGCCTTCGGAGGTGATGGGAGCCTGGGCTCACTGCGTGAGCGCATGGAGACCAATCCCGAGCCCTTCGCGGTGAGCGCCCTCTGGTCCAGTTGCCGCACGCCGCTGCTGACGACCCAGGGACACGACAAGCCTCCGCTGACGGACGTGCGCAGCCACCGCGAGTTGCTGTGCGAGGCCACGGGCGAGGATGTGAACGACCTGCTTCATCCCCTGCTCATCCGTGCCTGCGCGGCCTTCCTGGACGAAGGCGTCTCGCACTGGAACCTGCCAAGCCGGGAGCACGGCTTCCACGCGGCATGGAGGTCAATGACGTGCGACGGGCTTGGCGCCGCACCGGACTGGCTGGAGGGACTGGAAGACGAACCGTCACTCGCGCCAGAGGATGCCGTACTGGAGGCACTCGACGCGCTGGGTGTTCCCGACGCCGACTGGGAGCCCTATCTCGTCCGCGTGCTGCTCGCGCTGCCGGGCTGGGCGGGGATGTTTCATCGACTGGAGCACCACCCCGGGGACCGCCCCAGTGGAGCACCACCCGCGCGACTGATGGACTTCGTCGCGGTGCGGCTCACCCTGGAACAACATGCACTGCGCGAGGTGGCGAGGCAGCGACTCGACTACACAGGTCCCCTGTCGGGACTGGCGGAGGCCGCGAGACGCACCATCGAGTCCAGGCGGGTTTCAGCGCGCTCGACATTGGAGGGAAGCTGGCGACTCTTCCAGTGGGCTCAGCTCATGGGCCTGTCCGCGATGGACGTGGCCGAGCTTCCCCTCCGAGCCCGACACGAGCTGCTCACGTGGCTGGAAGCCTTCGACGCCAGCGCGCGCCAACGCGTGTGGCAAGCGGCGTACGAGCATCACTACCGAAGAGACGTCTGTCGAGGTCTCGCGCGCAACCGCCTCCGCCCGGAGTCCGAGCGCACGGTGACGGCAGCGCGCTTCCAGGTGATGTTCTGCATGGACGACCGCGAGGAGTCCTTTCGCCGCCACTTCGAGGAACTGGACGCGCGACACGAGACCTTCGGCATCGCGGGCTTCTTCGGTGTGGCCTTCGACTACCGGGGACTGGACGACGCGGGCCACGTCGCGCTGTGCCCGGTGGTCGTCACCCCGGCACACGTCGTGGAAGAACAAGCGCGACCGGAGCACCAACCCCTCGCGGAAATCCGAGTCAGGCGACGAGGGACGTGGGCACGCCTCGACCAGACGTTGCAGCAGGGCACCCACGCCCTGGAGGTCTCCTGGTTGCTCGTGCCGCTGCTCGGCCTGCTGTCCGCGCTGCTCCTGCCCTGGCAGCTCCTCTTTCCACGCACACTGGGCCGGCTGCGGAGGACCTTCTCCGCGACACTCCTTCCCAGGCCACCCACTCGACTCACGAGCCTGCGCGAGCCAACCGCCCACTGTCCCTCACCCACGCTCAAGCCCCTGGGCTTCACCCTCGACGAGAAGGCGGCGCGCGTGGCCGCGTCACTGGAGAGCCTGGGACTGGTGAAGGACTTCGCGCCGTTGGTGGTGGTGCTCGGCCATGGGGCGGTGAGCGTCAACAATCCCCATCAGGCGGCCTATGACTGCGGCGCGTGTGGCGGTCGGCACGGAGGACCGAACGCACGACTCTTCGCGGAGATGGCCAATCGTCCGGAGGTCCGGGCGAGACTCAGGGAGCGTGGCCTGCACATCCCTGAGACCACCTGGTTCATCGGAGGGCTGCACAACACCACCACCGATGAAGTGTGCCTCCACGACACCGAGGCCCTCCCCGAAGCCCTCCACGGTGAGCTGTCCGCGCTGCGTGCCGCGTTGGACCGGGCCCGCGCGCTGTCAGCCCAGGAGCGCTGTCGGCGCTTCGAGTCCGCGCCCCTCGGACTGTCCACCTCCGCGGCGCTCCGGCATGTCGAGGCTCGCGCGGAGGACCTGGGTCAGCCCCGGCCCGAACTGGGGCATGTCACCATCGCCTCCTGCATCGTGGGCCGTCGTGCGCTCACGCGAGGTCTGTTCCTGGACCGGAGGGCGTTCCTCATCTCCTACGACCCGACGCGGGACGCGAGCGGCGAAATCGTCGAGCGCATCCTCCTGGCGGCGGGCCCCGTCGGCGCGGGCATCAGCCTGGAGTACTACTTCTCCTGCGTCGACAACGAGCGCTACGGCTGCGGCACCAAGCTGCCCCACAACCTCACGGGCCTGCTCGGAGTGATGGACGGCGCCGAGAGTGACCTGCGCACGGGGCTGCCTCGACAGATGATTGAAATCCACGAGCCGATGCGATTGCTCCTCGTTGTCGAGGCAAGCACCTCGGTGCTGTCGGCCATCCTCGCGCGACAGCCCACGCTCCACGAACTCATCCATCATCAGTGGGTGCAGCTCGTGAGCGTGGACCCGATGACGGGCGCACAGCATCGCTTCACGCCCTCCGGGTTCCAGTGGCTCGCGACACCTGAGACGTCGTTGCCGGAGGTGGCCTCCTCGCCCCACTGGTACCGAGGCCACCGCGACTTCCTGCCCCCTGCCCTCATTCTCGCGCCGCGCTCCTTCGGAGAAGACCGTCATGCCGCTCCCTGAGCTTCCCGTGGACTGGCTCGCGGCGGCGGTGCCGCTGAGTCCCCTGCTCGCCTTCTTCATCCTCGGAGCGGTGATGCTGCTCCACCGCGCTCCCAGCGAACGCTGGATGGCGCGCTGGGTACTGGGGGCGCTGTGGCTGTCGCTGGCATGTGCGGTGGCCACGGTGCTCCACTGGCACTCCCAACCCGGGAACGTGCAGGTGAGCCTGGGCCCGTGGTTCTCCTCGGGTGAGTCGAGCTTCGAGGTGACACTCCACATTGACCGTTTGTCGGCGACGATGATGCTGCTGACGAGCACCCTGACCCTGCTCGTCGGCCGCTTCTCGGTGAGCTACCTGCATCGAGAGCCGGGCTTCGCGCGGTTCTTCCTGCTGCTGGCGATGTTCTCCTCGGGGATGTTGTTGCTGGTGGAAGGCGGCAGCCTCGACATGTTGTTCGTGGGCTGGGAGTGGGTGGGG
>NZ_JABUMQ010000180.1:0-22443 GCF_013336645.1 Myxococcus sp. CA039A
GGGAGGGGGAGTCCTCGCAGCCGGAGAGGCACTGGAGGAGCAGGATGGCCAACGGCGCCCGGAGCAAGTGAAGGGGGACTGTCATGGGGACCTTTCCAGGTGAGCGCCCCGCGAAATTCGCGGGGTCTCCCTTCAGACCATTCCCAGTCCGCGAATCCCTCACCCCCGCTGGAATACTTGCGCCGTGAGGGGTACCCGCCGCGCTCAGCGGTCGGCGATGTCGGCGGCTTGCAGATGCGGGGACGCTTCGACAATCACTGCCGCCGTCCAGCCCCTGTTGGTGCTGCTGTCTTTCGCGTCGCAGTCGCCGTCGGTGTGGATGCCCAGCACGTGGCCTTGACGGTTGAGCACGCCCGCGCCCGAGCTGCCGACCAGGGTGTCCAGGTCCGAGTAGTAGACAAGCTGGTTGCACGAGTCCACGTACCTGCCCTCGGCGATGACCTTGCGGCGTCCCCGGGGGTGCTGAATGATGGCCAGCCGCTCGCTGGCCCGCGTCGTCAGCTTCAGCGGGGCGACCTGGGGAAGCACATCGAGCTGGATGAGCGCGTAGTCGGGTTCGAGCGCCTGCTCGATGACGGTGCCATCGGTCATCAGTGGGTCGCCGTCGGGCTCGTCCTCGAAGTTGAAGACGACAAACGAACGGTCCCCGAGTCCGACGCAGTGCCCCGCGGTGAGGACCACGGGCCCCGCGACCGCTTCAATCAACGTTCCGGTACAGCCTCCGTTGATCATGACGACAGCGTCCTCCGTGTCGTGGAGGTCGGCGAACTCGCCCTGGTAGCTGTTGATGGGGGTGAAGTCGAGGCTCGGACCGCACTGCGCGAAGCTGCTCACCTTCGCCGGCGTGGGCTGCTCGCAGACCGCGGGCACCACGGGCGCGGGAGTGCCTCCGCAGGCGGACAGGCCCAGGAGCACGGTGCCCGAGAGGCGTGCGCACCACCGCGCCATGAATGGACCCCAGGGCTCACGCATCATCGCCCGGCAACCGCCGCCCTCTGGAACATTGCGTTCTTCCCTCGCGTCTTGATTCGGGTGGACTCTAGGCTTCTTGGAAAGCCATGGAAACATCCGCACGACGTGGCCCCACGGACCCAGGGGCAATCTCCAGCCGGGAGCGGTAATGCGACGTGTCACCCATGCGAGAGAGGCCTGCGCCAGGGCTCTGTCGCGAAACTTGAATGGAGCCCTTGTCGTCGGATGTCTCACCGCGGTGCTGATGGCCTTGCCCGCTCACGCGGATGATGGCGACCTGGATATGTATTCGTATCCGGTGCTCCTGCTCCTCATGCTGGAGGTCTTCTGGCCGGTGTTGTTGGCGGCGGTGGTCGCCGTCGTGGCGCTCTGTCTCCTGTGGCGAGCGTTTCGTCGCCGCGCGAACCGGCGTGCTCCGGTGCGTGGGCGAGGTGTCCGTCGCGACGTCCGCCCGTCGAAGTGACAGGGGCTTGAGCAGTCGGCTGCACACCAGGGCGCCCGTTGTGCAGTGGATTGCGCACACGGCGCGCGCGGGGGCGCCCGCGCTCTCCTGGGAGCGCCGTGAAACAGCCGGAGAGGTCCCTGCCTTGCAGCCCGCGGCGGCCATGAATGTGCTGACGGCTCGATTCGCGTGGACGTGTTCCCTGTTGCTCTCCTGCTGGGTGCTTCTTCCCGGCGTCTGCCTCGCGCAGACAGGGGAGGGCGCCGTGGACGAACCGCTTCCGGGAATGCAGCCACGCAAGGCCCTCCGCTTGCTCGATGAGTCACCGGTACGAGAGCCCGCGCACCCCGTGGTGCGCCTCCCGTTGGAGGTCGTGGCCATGTCGCTGACCTCCGCGTCCCTGGCATTCACGGGCGCGTATGTCGGGGCCTTGTTTCGCGAGGCGACAGGCGGTCCAACGACGGGGTCGACGGAAGTGATTTACGGCGCCCTCGTAGGAGCCTCGCTGGGGGCCCCGCTGGGCGTCTGGTGGGGAGCGCGCATCGCGGGCGGCAGGGGGACCTTGGAGGGGACCTACCTGGGGACGGGCGTGGCGGCGGCAGCGGGCGTGGTGGCCTCGCTGTTCCTCAAGTACGACGAGGCCCGGGCCGGGGTCATCACCGCCTTCTGTCTGGTGGGCGCAGTCGTGAGCTACGAGGTGTCACACGCCTCGAACGCTCCTGCCCCGCCCGAGCCCGCCGTCAGCCTGGCGCCGTCCCTGACGCTGACGCGCGACCACAAGTTCCTGGGGCTGTCCGGCCGCTTCTGAGCGGATGGCCGGCAGGGGCTCCGCTCAATAGAGGTTCTTCTTGGAGGCGAGCGCGCCCGGCCGTCCTCGTCGATGTATCCCATGACGACGAGCAGGGATGTAGGGGGCCGCTTTCCAAGTTGACGACCGCGCGAGGAGTCCCGTCCTGCCCGTGCGGGGCTCCTCGACGCACCCCCGTCAGTGGCTGACTTCGTTCAGCCGGATGCCGTGCTTCTTCGCATAGTCCTTCTGCGCCTGGTCGAGCTCATCCATCAGCGTGGAGATCTCCAGGGCCCGGCGATCCAACTCCGCGCCCAGCGGTTCAATCTGCGCGTCGGTGAAGCCATCCGGCAGGGCGGCGATCTGCTGCATCGTCGCGAAGAATGCGATGTGGCTGTTCAGATAGGCAATCAACCGGGCGTGCAGCTCGGTGGCATCCTCGGGGATGGGATACTTCTGCGTGGCCGCCAGGTGGCTCGACACCAGCTGGTGGAGCTTGCCCAGCTCTGTCTTGTATCGGCCCAGGTTCTTGCGGCCCTGGATGTCCTTGGAGAACCCCTCGGCGCGCTTGCCGTTCAGCCAGGGCTCCGACGTCGACGTCATGGTGTTCCACATGGAGACGCTCGCATCCATGTACTCCTCGGCGTTCAGCTTGTCGCGCCCTCCAGAGGTACATGCGCCGACGAACAGGGTGAGCAGGGCTGTGAGGCAGAGGCGATTCATGAAGCTCCAGGAGCGGGACGAGGGGGCCGCCACCATCACACCGTGGACACCACTCAGTCGAGGTGTCTTCACGCGGCTCACCGCTCGCAGCGCAGCGCCACCGCGTGCGGGTTATCCAGGTAGTCCTGCCAGAATTCCCGGCCATACCGGGCGATTCCCTCGGGGGAACACTCGGGACGCATCCAGGTGAGGGTGTGAAAGCCCGCATCTCGAAGCGCCTGCTCGTACGTGGCCCGGCTCCAGTAGGAGAAGTGGATGGTGAAGGGCGTCTTCGTGTGCAGCTCCGCGGAGAGCATCTGTCCCTCCCGAGGGGACCCCGGGAAATCCAACATCGTGATGCCATACCGCGTGCTGTTGGGGCCTTTCGCGCTGAACTCGGGGTTGAACGAGTACGTGACGAAGTGGCCCCCGGGTTTCAGGTGGGCATGGATGTTCCGGCACATCCGCAGCATGTGCTCGGGCGAGTGCGCGTAGTGCAGCAGGTAGATGGCCGTCACGACATCGAACGTGCCCAGGGGCGCCAGGTCGGCGACGTCCGACACGTGGTACTCGATGCCCAGGGGGTGTTCGGCTTCCTGTCGCCTCGCGACGCGAATCATCTCCTCGGAGATGTCGACGCCGACCGCCCGGCGGGCGCCTCGCGCCTTGAGCTGCCGCGTGTACAGCCCGTCGCCACAGGCCAGGTCCAGGACGGTTCGTTCGGCCACCGAGCCGAGCGCTTTGAAGAAGGAGTGCCCCTCGATGTACTCCGAGCGCACCGGCAGCACATCCCAGTCCGCGACCTTCTCTCCAATCTCGTCATATTGCGCCGACATGGCCCACGACCTTTCCAGGTGACGTCCGAGCGGCCCTGGCACCCGAGGTGCTGAAGGTGAGCCGGGGCGGTTCGGGCATCGTGTCACCGCACCCCGCACGGCGTCGACGCGGAAAAATCGCGCACGAAGGGGGTGAGGGGAAATCTCCGCGACCTTCGTTGAGGAGCCAAGGCCGGAGAACGCACGGCGGACCGCGTGTGCTTCTCCCGTCGTGACAGGCCAACCATCGATACCCCACACGGGGGGGAGAGCAGGACCATGAAGCTCAGGAAGCAAACCAGGCAGTGGACGGGCGCGACCCTCGCGGGGGCGCTGCTCCTGCCCGCGGCGGTGCTGGCGAACGAGACCCATGTCTACGGCATCGCGAACTTCAACGGCGCGGCGAGCGGGCAGTGCGACGCCGACTCGCACTCCGTCCACACCAAGACGGCGGGGGAGTTCGCCGGCTACTTCAACTCGCTGGTGAACGCCGGGCAGTGGACGGACGTCCGCACGCTCAACAACACCAGCGCGCGCACGGACCTCTGGACGGATGCGTCGAAGGGGAGCGCGGCGAACGCGAAGGACACCCAGGCCAACGCGGGCGTGGACGACGCGGATATCCTCTTCGTCCACACGCACGGCGGCCACAGCGAGGCGAACCTCCGCAGCTGGCTGGTGATGGGGAGCAACCTGGACGCGTGCTCGGCCGTCACGGATACCCACATGAGCCTGGGCAACGGGAAGCTGAACATCGCCGTCGTCAAGGCCTGCCAGTCCGGTGACTACCAGGTCTGGAAGCAGGGGGGATACCGCACCGCGCTCGTGACGAACACCAGCGGGTTCACCATGTGGAACGCGTTTCACGGCGACTCGTCGTGCGGCAACCACGTGAAGCGCTACGTGAAGCGCTACGTGGCCGACTCGAAGACGTCTGGCGTGGGCGAGAACTGGATTGACGAGGCGTACGACAGGGACTGGGGCAAGAACAACGACGACTGCCCGGTGTCCATCGTCTTCGGCGACACGAAGGCGAAGCGGGTCGCGATGTTCGAGTCCGGTGGATGGAAGGACCGTCACAACACCGGCGGCAAGGTCGCCTCCTCCATCTTCTACGTGGGCGGTTGTGACCCCTCCAGCGGCCAGAAGCTTCCGGAATGAACGCCGCCTCCTTCGACCCTGTTCAGAAAGAACGAAACGCCATGAAGACCCCATTCATCCGCTTCTTGACCGCCCTTCCGCTCGCCGCCGCGCTGGGTTGTGACAGCGCCGCCACCGTCGTTGAGCCCGTGGACCCCCAGACGCAGGTCGCGTCCGCGACGACCGTCGGCTTCGTCTTCGACTCCACCCGGATCGCCACGCCGCCCACCGGAGGCATTCCCACCGACCTGCTTCCTCGCACCGCGTTCAACGACGCGGTGCTGCAGGGCGCCCTGGTGGGCTCGACCGAGGCCTTCACCACGACGGGGACGCTCGGCTCGCGCCGAGATTTGGAGTCGCGCACCTGGACGCTGGAGAACGACCCGTCCGAGGGGCAGGTCCTGGTGCTGAACAGGCTCGGCAGTGGCCCCGCGGTGCCCCAGGAGCCCGCGGTGATGCAGCGCACCGCCATTGCCCGGCTGCAGCGCTGGGGAATCCCCGCTTCGGAGATCGGGGCGGTGTACCAGGTGAAGTCCTTCCTGGAGACGGAGGAGGACGGCGTCGCCGCGGTGCCGGAGCTCCACCGCTACAAGACCTTCGTGATGCGCGCCATCAACGGCATCCGCGTGGAGGGCCACCGCGCGGTGGTGTCCCACGGCGTGGATGGCACCTTCCAGCGCGCGCTCATCTCCTGGCCGCCCCTGGCCCGGGTGGGCCACCTGCTGCGCACGCGGCTGAGCACGGCGGACATCGAGCAGCGGGCCCGCGAGGCGCTGCTGGCCGAGGGTGAGACCGCGGGCCCCGTGCGGCTCTTCTGGAAGTACGTGCCCACCCAGCTCAGCACGGGCGAGTGGGCGCTGACGCTCCAGGTGGGCGCCGCGATGGAGGCCCTCACCGGGACGACCCACACCGAGGAGTCACGCGTCGTCGACGTGGACGTCAGCCCGGTGCAGTAGCGCCGCGTTCACGGGAGCCACGGGCCCGGGAGTCCTCGCGAACCTCGCGAAGGCTCCTGGGCCTTCGCTGTTCAACGCACGCGCCTTCGCGCACGACGTCGGCGACGCCCAGGTGCCGTGGCCTCACCCGCGCGAGTGCACCACCACGAGCACGATGGCCAGCAGCGGCAGCGCGCCCTGGACGACGCTGGCCAGGAGGAAGTGGCGGTTGCTTGAGACGAGCACCAGCGCCGCCAGCGCCATGCACGCGCAACCGAACATGACGGCCGCCACACCGGAGGTGACCGCGCCGGTGCGCACCAGCGCCACGCCCACGAGCACGCCCAGCGCGAGGAACAGGTTGTAGAAGCCCTGGTTCAGCGCCATCGGCTTCAGCACGTCCGCCTCCGCCTGCGACTTCAGCCCGAAGCGCTGCCACACCTCCGGCCGCGAGAAGACGATGCTCTCCATGACGAAGAACAGCACGTGGATGAGCGCCGCGATGACCGCGAAGACCTGTGCCAGTAACGACATGATGACTCCCCTCCGGGATTCCGGTATTCTGGACCAATCAGTTCCGAATCCATATTGAAACGTTCGGTCCAGAATTGTCAAGGAGGGTGACGTGGCGCGTACGCGTGCGTTCGACGAGACGGAGGCGGTGCGCAAGGCGCTGGGGGTGTTCTGGTCTCGGGGCTACGAGGCCACGTCGCTTTCGGACCTGGAGACGGCCACGGGGCTGAACCGCTCCAGTCTGTACCAGGCGTTCGAGAGCAAGCGGGCGCTGTTCTCGCGGGCCGTGACGCTGTACCTCCAGGAGGTCATCACGCCCCGGCTGGTTGTCTTCGCCGCGGGCCCGCCGGGCCTGACGCAGGTGGTGACGTACTTCGAGTCGCTCGCGACGACGATGGGCACCGCGCCCCAGGCCCTGACGCGCCGGGGGTGCCTGCTCGTCAACACCGCGACCGAGCTGGCCCCGCATGACGCCGAGGCCCACCGCGCGGTGGAGGACTACCGGGCCCTCTTGCACGGACACCTGACGCGGGCGCTGGAGGCCGCGGCGCGAGCAGGCGCCATTCCCCGGAAGACGGTGGCGCGTCGCGTGGAGCTGCTGGTGGGGTCTGTCATTGGGGTGCTCGTCACCGCGCGACTGGACCCGGTGGCCGCCGCGAAGCTCGCGCGCGCGGCGGCGAGCGAAGTGGAGGGTTGGTCCGAGGGGTAGGGCGTACGGATGTCACCCGGGTGTGACTGAGCAGGGTTTGCCCGCACAGCCTCCGCTCTGGTGACAATGAAAAACAGTGCCTCCTCTATAACCAATCAGACGGGCTTGCCCAGACATCCTGGGCATGCCACATTTTGCCGCGCTGACCCTTTGGGCAGCCAACAGCAACACGCAACCACCTCAAACCGGGAGTTCGCCATGAAGAAGGCCCTCTACTCTTTGGCTGTGCTGATGCGGATTGCTCGCGCGGACAAGCTCTCCGCTCCCTACATCTATTACTAGTCAACAGTCGTCAGGCAATGCGCCCTGACGGTTGGGTCGGATGACCTCGCAGTCGTGGGTGGAGTGAAGGTCCTGCTCCTCCCACGCGACGGCTGTCTTTGAATGCTCCCAGGAATTCCATGCCGCAAGTGCGCCTCCCCCCAGGGCCCAGGGGTCACTTCATCGCAGGCAACCTGGTGGAGTTCTCCGAGGACCCGCTGGGGTTCCTCACCCGCTGCGCCAGGGAGTACGGCGACGTGGTGCGGCTGGGAAAGCGCAACTACCTCCTCAACCATCCCGACCTCATCGAGCGGGTCCTGGTGAATGGAGACGGCAACTTCGTGAAGCTCGCGGGCGTGGGCCAGGGAAGGCGACACAAGGGCGGCTTTCCCGAGGCGATGATGAACAGCGAAGGGGAGGACTGGCTGCGAAAGCGGCGACTCGTCCAGCCCGCGTTCCATCGCAAGCACGTGGCCGCGTGTGGCGACACGGTGGTGTCCCTCACCGAGCAGCGGCTCCAGACGTGGCGTCCCGGGGAAGCGCGCGACGTGCACTCGGACGTGTCCGCGCTGGCGCTCGACATCGTCAGCCGCTTCCTCTTCCACACGCCCATCGACGATGAAGCGAGGCACGTGGCCGCCGCCGTGGACGCTGTCATGCGGCACACCGACAGCCCGCTGCGCCCGCCCATCTGGGTTCCCACTCCGACGAACCTCCGGCTGCGCCGCGCGCTGGGGCGGCTCAACGTGCTGCTGGAGACGCTGGTGCGTCGCTACCGGGAGCAGCCCGCGGAGCGCACGGACCTGCTCGCCCTGCTGCTGTCGTCCCCGGTGCCCCTGTCGGAGGGGCAGCTGCGGGACGAGCTGGCGACGATGATCATGTCCGGGCACGAGACGACGGCGGATGCCCTCGTCTGGGCCTGGTACCTGCTGGCCCAGCACCCGGACGCCGAGGCGCGGCTGGGGAGCGAGCTGGACACGGTGCTCGGGGACCGGCTTCCTGGCGCGGAGGACCTGCCGAGGCTGCGCTACACGGAGGCCGTGGTGAAGGAGGCCATGCGCCTGTACTCCCCGGCCTGGATTACGAGCCGGGAGGCGGTG
The DNA here is from genome assembly GCF_013336645.1 of Myxococcus sp. CA039A. Classification (NCBI taxonomy): domain Bacteria; kingdom Pseudomonadati; phylum Myxococcota; class Myxococcia; order Myxococcales; family Myxococcaceae; genus Myxococcus; species Myxococcus sp. CA039A. The sequence goes on from NZ_JABUMQ010000180.1 coordinate 8,377, forward strand.
CGCGACTGCGAGCTGGGTGGGTTCCACGTCCCGTCGGGGACGATGCTCGCGGTGAGTCAGTGGGTGACCCATCGCGACGCGCGCTACTTCGACGCACCCGAGTCCTTCCGTCCGGAGCGCTGGCTCTCCGAGGACGCCCAGCGCATGCACCGGTATGTCTATTTCCCCTTCGGGGGCGGGCCCCGGTTCTGCATCGGCTCGGCGCTGGCCATGATGGAGACGGTGCTCATCACCGCCTGCGTGGCGCGGCGCTTCCGGCTGGAGCTGGCTCCGGGCTGCGTGGTGCGACCCCGGCCCGCGCTCGCGCTCCAGCCGCTCGGAGTCCGGCTGATTCCCAGGCTCCGTGCTCGCGGTGGGCAGGCGGGCGAGGTGCGACATGTCGCGGGAGCCTGAAGGGGGCGCGGTCCGGCGTGAGTTCTTCCGCGCGGCCTACGCGCTGGGCGCGCCCTGGGACATCGGCCGCCCCCAGCGGGCCTTCATCGAGTTGTGGGAGGCCGGAGGAATTTCCGGTGAGGTGCTCGAGGTCGGCTGCGGCTTCGCGGAGAACGCCCTCTTCCTGGCGGCCCAGGGCCTGCGAGTGTGCGGAGTGGACCTGATGGAGCCCGCCATCCTCCGGGCTCGCGAGGCGGCCCGGGCCCGAGGGCTCGAGGTGGCGTTTCATGTGGGCAACGCGATGGAGCTGGCCTCGCTGGGCCGGCGCTTCGACACGCTTATCGACTCGGCGCTGCTCCACGTCTTTGAACCCGGGGACCGGCCGGCGTTCGCCGCCAGCCTCGCGAGCGTGCTGCGTCCGGGCGGGCACTACCACGCGCTCTATTTCCGCGACGGTCCGCGCGCGGTGCCCCCGGAGGCCCTGCGTGCGGCCTTCGACGAAGGCTGGCGCGTGAAGGCCCTCCGGGAGGCGCACTACGAGCAGACGGACCCCGAGGGGGCGCGGGCGTGGCTCGCCACCGTCGAGCGCGTGGCGGACGAGTAGGGCCCCCAGAAACGACGAAGCCCCCGGCCCATCTCGGGGCCCGGGGCTTCGGGGAACACCACGATGCGACGCGGGTGCTACTCGATGGGCATGAAGACCTTGAAGCCCGTGCGACCGCCGTTGGTCGTGTTGCGCTCGATGAAGTCGCTCGCGGAGGAGTGGCCGTCGCCGAGGGTGACCGCCGTGTGGCCGTAGATGCGGCCCAGGTTCGAGGAGGTGCTCTCCCAGGTGAGGACGAGGCCGGGAATCTTCAGCGCCTCCTCCAACGTCATGTCGACCTGCTTGAACTTGTCGCGCGGCAGGTTGTTATCAATCTGGTTGCCGTTGCCCGACACGCCAATGCCCAGGGCGTTGCTGATGGCCCGGCTCACGCCCGTGGCGCAGAGGCCCTGGCTGTTGTAGCCGCCCATGCCCATCGCCGCCGCGCGGGCCGCCTCCGCCAGACGCTGCATCTTGTTCGACGCGTTGCTGGGGCCCACTCCCGTGGGACCGCCCACGTCATTCCCACCGCGGACGCCCTGGTTGTTGCCGCCCGCGTCGAACGTGTCGCGCGTGGAGTGCCCGATGCTCAGGTTGTTGCCCGAGTAGATGAGGTCGGGGTTCGAGATGTTGTTGTCGCGGGCCAGCTTCTCGACAGTGGTGCCGAAGCGGGCCGCCAGGCCGGAGAGGGTGTCGCCAGGACGGATGCGGTAGTTGGACATGGTGGCTCCTTGCGACAATTCTCGGGAGTTCCCGGCCTGAGTTGCGGCGCTCCTCCCAGATTCTTGGGTTGTTTACCAAATTGTAAGATTCCACCCCCGCCGGCCGTCTCGGCCGATGCGGCACACCCCTTCGGCCTGGCGACGAAAGTCTCTTTGAATTCAGGGGGTTGGAGGGGAACAGGGCCTCGGGGGAACAAAAAAGGCCCTGCCGGTGGGCAGGGCCTTCTTTTCAGCGCCCTGAACAGGGGGGCGGCGAGCTACTCGGAGTAGTCGTACTGGGCCACGAGGTGCCAGGCGCGGTTGTACTTGCGCCACCGGGTGAACCAGCCGCTGTGGCAGCTCCCCGTGTTGCTGGCGGAGTAGCCGTAGACGAAGCCGTTCTTGACGAGGGCCACGAGCTGAGGCGAGCCGGGGTTCTCGCAGGGCTGGGTGACGCGGACGGACTGGTAGGCGGCCTCGGCGTAGACCTCTTCCTGGCCCTCGAAGTCATAGAGGGAGTGGACGTCGACGGAGGTGGCGGTGCCGAGCTGGGTGGCCTGCTGGGTGTCGCTCAGCGTGAGGAAGGTCTGCAGGTTGGCGAGGGTCGCGGCCTCGGAGGTGAGCGTGCCGGTGAGACGGTGCACGGCGCCATTCGTGTCGGAGAGCGCGGCGCGGATGGCGGCGATGCCGGCCGAGCCCTGGTAGACGGACGTATCACCCCAGGTGAAGCTGAGGGCCGTACCCGCGGTATAGGCGCTGAGCGCGCAGGAGCCGCCGGTGCCGGCGGGTACGACGAGGATGATCTTGCGGAGGCGGTGCTCGGGATTCAGGAGCGCGATGCACTCGTTGCCGGCGACGCCGTCGTAGTTGCCGGCCGGACGCATGGCCTCGACGACGTTGTAGACACGGAACGTGGGATCCGTGGCCTGTTGCTCGAGGCTCTCGAGGTTCTCAGTGTCCGTCTCGGGGCCCAGACAGCCAGCAGCGAGAGATGCGGCGAGGAGGAGGGATGACAGTCGGAGTGGGATGTGCATGGCCGTGGAAGATAACACGCCCGATTTGAATGTTATCCGAACATTTCTGTGACATGTCGGGTTGCGCCCTACCCGAGACTTCCTGTGACGGATTCAAGGGCTTGCGTCCGCCGAGCCATCCTCGGACGGCGTGTTCAATCCCTATCTGATTCCCACCACCCGTCTCGGCGGATACCAGGTTGCCGCCCCCATCCATACAGCGCTGGTGATCCAGCGGTACTCCTGACCCGCTGAAACCGTTCGCTCCAGGCCCCTCAGCGTCGCGCCTTCTTTTGTCCCGCGTTGGTGGCATCCGCCAGGAGGCACATCACCGAGTACAGGTTCATCGTGTAGAGGTTGTTCTCCGGCGCCAGGTCCGATGCCTTCTGGAACAGGGCCGTGGCGCGCTCGTAGTCGCGGTGGTGGTTCAGGACGATCATCCCCAGCCGGTTGTAGAGCGGCGCGGGTGACGGCAGCAGGCCGATGCCCCGCTCCAGCAGCTCGACGGCCTCGGCCCACCGACCTTCCTGTTCCATCCGGATGACGCGCTGGAGCACATCCTCGTTCGCGTCCTCCGGGCGAGGCGCCGGCTCTCGAGTCACTGGCGGCGGAGGTGGTGCGGCCACTGCCTCCGACGGGGTTTCCCGGGCGGAGGCTGCTCGCGACGTCGGGGGCGGTATCTCGTAGAGCCTGGTGACTCCGCGTTCCTCCAGTGACGCGAAGAGCGCGCGCAGCTCCACCTCCGCGAGCTGGGTGATGAGCGACAGGTCCGCCAGGGAGGTGTGGCCGTCCACCAGCGACAGCACGTACGCCTCGAAGGGGCTGAGCCTCAGGTTCGCGACCTTCAGCCCTCCCACGATGAACGGCCGCGCATTGGCTCCCCCCGTGGGTGCATCGAACGACGAGGTGCGCGTGGCCTCCGCCTGGGGGGCTTGGGGTGTCCCGGAGGTTCCATTCCGCTCGGGCTGTGTCAGCAGGGCTCGCACCAGCGACACGTTGTCGCGAGGAGGCAGGTCCTCGACGTGGCGCACCAGCAGCAGCTCGCAGCGCGGACACTGGAAGTCCTTGGGGAGCGTCGGCGCGCCGCAGTGGGGACAGGCGTCATCTTCCGGTGGGTGCTCGAAGGCGTCCGCGACCGCGTAGTAGTGCTTGCGGATGGCCGCGCGGATGGACCTACGAATCGCGACGAAGGGCAGCACCTGCGTGACGCCCACCGTGCGAGCAATCTCGTCCAGCGCGCGCTGCCGCTGGGGCTCCGCGATGGCCACGCAGAGCACCCCCGGGTCCAGCCGCAGCGGCATGAAGTCGAAGCCCTCCGCCAGTCGCACTGGAACCCGCTCCAGCAGCGCGGGGCCGAGCTTCGCCTGGGCCAGCTTCTCCGTGGAGACGAAGCGCGTCTGGAGCTCCCGTGCCAGCAGTCGCAGCACCGGCGTTTCGTCCACGCCCAGCCGGACCAGGCACTCACCCAGCTTCTGGCCCGTCTCCTGCTGATGGGCGAGCGCCCGGGACAGCAGCTCCGGCGTCAGCACGCCCTCCAGCACCAGCCGCTCCCCGAATCTCCGCGTCATGCGCTGATTCAAGGCCGTGTCCCGCCTCCCCGTCCACTGCCGCGTTCCTGGACGCGATAGGCGGACGGAAAGGTGAGGGGCAAGTGAATCGTGACTCACCCTTCAGCTTCACGCGCGCGCCTCCGTGTTTCCGTGTGCTTATGGAGGCGGAGGCCGGTTCGCGGACTAGAGCCGATATCCGCCGGTGACCTCGACGCGCTGGCCGGTCATCCACCCGGTCTCGGGTGCGAGCAGCATCGCGATGACGCCCGCGACGTCTTCGGGTTCGCCGACGCGCCCGAGCGGAGTCTCGGCCGCGACCGTCTTCTGGAGTTCGGGGTCGCGCATGACGCCACCTCCGAAGGCCGTGGCGATTCCGCCAGGCGCCACGACGTTCACCGTGATGCGGCGCGCGCCAAGCTCCACCGCGAGCGCTCGGGTGAGCACCTCGATGGCGCCCTTGACCGCGGCGTAGGTCGAGAAGCCGGGGTACACGTAGCGCGCGAGTCCCGTCGACATGTTGATGATGCGCCCGCCGTCGGCGATCAACGGCAGCAGCTTCTGCGTCAGGAAGAACGGCCCCTTGAAGTGCACCGCGACGAGCTCGTCGAAGGTGGCCTCGGACGTCTCGATGAACGGCGAGTAGCCGCCGATGCCGGCGTTGTTGACGAGGGCGTCGAAGCGCTCACGAGACCACGTCTGCTTCAGCGCCTCGCGGACTTCGGCGGTGAACGCCTCGAAGGTCCCCGTCTTGCCGACGTCGAGATGAATCGCGACGGCGTTGCGTCCCTTGGCGCGGATGGAGGTGACGACGTCGTTCGCCTCGTCGTGGCCTGTCCGGTAGGTCACGATGACATCCATTCCTCGGTCCGCGAGGGCCAGCGCCGTGCTTCGGCCGAGGCCTCGGCTTCCGCCGGTGATGAGGGCAATGGGAGCGGTGGAGCGCTTCGTGCCAATGGACATGGAGATTCCTTTCAGGAGTCGCGTGATTTCTGGCACGGATTGTCCATACGCTCCCTCCTGGCGACTACAGACCTTTTCACCCTCTACGGACGTCTTCGTTCCATAGGAACCCAGAGGTAACCATGCCCATCATGAAGGAGCTCCCGCTGGTGCCCGCGGAGCGCGCGCTGAAGGTGATTGGGGGCCGCTGGAAGGTCTTCGTCCTGTACTTCCTCTTCGAGGGTCCCCAGCGGCTCTCCGAGCTCCGGCGCGTGATTCCTGGCGTGAGTCAGAAGGTGCTGGTGCAGCAGCTCCGGGAGATGGAGGCGCACGGGGTCGTTCGCCGCGAGGTGTTCGCCGAGGTACCGCCGCGTGTCGTCTATTCGGCCACCGCGCTCGGGCTCAGCCTGCGTCCGATAGTGGGGGCGCTCTGTGACTGGGGCCGTCACCACGCTGACGAACTCCGCGCCCTCGACGAGCCGGTGCCACCCGCGACCAGCCGCGCGCGCAAGGCGGGCACACCTGCTCGCCCGAGTGAGGACGAGCGGCCGCGCCTCCGTGGATGACCTGCTCGATACGCGTCGAGCAGGTCATCCGTCAGCGCCAGGGTGATGCTCAGCGGGCCTGGATGTCCTGGGTGGGCCGCCCACCGGCGCGGCGAAGCCGGCTCAGCAACGGCAGCGCGAGGAGCAGCAGCGCGAGCGGGGTGAAGGTGCCCGTGCCGCCCGTGCTGCAGCCACGGCCCGTGATGAGGAAGTCATCGTTGCCGTCCAGTGGGTTCGAGCCGCCGGAGACTTCCTCGCCGTCGCTGGTTCCACCGAGGTCGGTGTCCGCGTTGTTCGGGTCCGTCTCGCCGTTGCCGAAGACGCCGTCGTGGTTGGCATCCTCCACACCATCCGCCAGGCCGTCGCCATCCGTGTCGGCGTTGAGCGGGTCGGTGGGGTTGCTGCCCTTCACCTCCACGCCGTCGCTCAGGCCGTCCCCATCCGTGTCGGGGATGTTCGGGTCCGTCTCCGTGGCATCGACGCGGCCGTTGTGGTCGGCATCCTCTTCGCCGTCACTCAACCCGTCACCGTCCGTGTCCGGGGTCTTCGGGTCGGTGGTGGTGCTCGGGTCCGCATCGGGGCGGAAGTGGGGTGCGTCACGGTCCGTGTCCGCCGGCGCGCTCTCCCGCGTCACGCCCATCTCCGTGCCGTCCATGAGCCCGTCGTTGTCGCTGTCCGGGTCCAGTGCGTCGATGAGGCCGTCACCATCCGTGTCGGCGAGTCCATCCAGGCCGTCGGGCACGCCGTCGGAGTCGGTGTCCGCGTTGCGTGGGTCCAGGACCCGCTCGATTTCCGTCGCGTCGTCGATGCCGTCGAGGTCGGAGTCGAGGTCGTCCTCGGGCCGCAGGGGATTCGTCTCACGCGAGTCGACCCGGCCGTTGTGGTTGGCGTCCTCGATGCCATCGCGCACGCTGCCGCCATCCGTGTCGGGGTTGAGCGGGTCCGTCACAGTCGTCGGGTCCGTGTCCGGCGTGAAGCGCGTCAGGTCGGTGCCCGTGCCCTGGGGCTCGGTGAGGCCCAGCTCCAGGCCGTCCGCGAGCAGGTCGCCGTCGGTGTCCGTCTTTTTCGGGTCCGTCTCGCCCGCGTCGACGACGCCGTCGTGGTTGGCGTCCTCGTTGCCATCCAGCAGGCCGTCATCATCCGTGTCGTCGTCGAGCGGGTCCGTCCCAGCGACCTTCACCTCGATGCCGTCTGGCAGGCCGTCGCTGTCCGTGTCCGCGTCGTTCGGGTCGGTGCCCAGCATGAGCTCCTCCGCGTCCGTCAGTCCGTCGCCATCCGCGTCGGCGGTGACCACCCATGCGTAGGTGGCCGGCGTGTCGTCCACGTTGCCCGCCGCGTCCACGGCGCGCACGTTCAGCGTGTGCGCCCCCAGCGCCAGGTCGGTGAAGCGGACCGGGTCCGTGCATGGCACGTAGGCCGCTCCGTCCAGGCCACACTCGTAGGTGACGGCCGCCTCGTTGGAGTCGAGGTCGAACGCCGCCAGGGCAGGGGCCTCCGTGAGTGGAGGGCCGCTCGCGATGAAGGTGTCTGGCGCCAGGGTGTCCACCGTCCACGAGAAGGACGCCGGCGTCGGGTCCACGTTGTCATCCTCGTCCCGGGCCCGGACCTCCAGCGTGTGCTCGCCGTCGGTCAGGCCGAGCAGCTCCACCGGGTTCGTGCAGGTCGCGAAGGTCGCGCCGTCCAGGCTGCACTCATACGTCACCGGGGACTCGTCCGAGCCGAATCCGAACGTGGCCGTGTCCTGGCGCGTCAGCGCGGGAGGCGTCTGGGTGAAGCGCGTCTCTGGCGGCTGCGCGTCCACGTTGAACGTGTGCGTCACCACGGTGCTGGTGTTGCCCGCGGCGTCCGTCGCCGTGACGGAGACCGTGTGCGTGCCGTCGGCGAGCGGCGAGCCACCCGGGAGCGTCCACACTCCCGAGCTGCCCGCGACGAAGGAGTCGAGGGTGATGCCGTCCGCCACCACCGTCACCGTGCTGCCTGCCTCCGCCGTGCCGGAGTACGTCACCGTCGCGGTGTCCAGCACCGCGCCCTGGGCGGGGAAGGTGATGGCGACCGCAGGAGCCTCGGTGTCCACCGTCCACGTGTGCGTGGCCGGCGAAGCGTCCCGATTGCCCGCGGCATCCACCGCGCGGACCGCCAGCGTGTGCTCGCCGTCCGCGAGGGGGCCGGCCTCATCCTGGACCGTGCACGGCGCGAAGGCCGCGCTGTCCAGGCTGCACTCATAGGTCACCGAGGCCTCGTTCGACGAGAAGACGAAGGCAGCGAGCACTTCGTTCGTCAGGGCCTCCGGGCCGCTGTCGATGGCGGTGTCCGGCGCCGTGGTGTCCACCGTGAAGGTGACGCTCGTCGCGGCGCTGGTGTTGCCCGCGGCATCCGTCGCCGTGACGACGGCGGTGTACGTGTCATCCGCCAGCGTGAAGGGGAGCGTGAAGGTCCATTGGCCACTTGCGTCCACGGGGATGGGGCCGTGGGTCGTGCTTCCCACCGTCACGAGCACCGTCTCCGCGCCGACGGCCGAGCCGGTGAGCGTCACGGTGCCATCCGCGAGAACGGCGCTCGGGGCAGGCGCGGTGATGACCGGGGCATTCGGAGGCGTCAGGTCCACTGTCCACGTGTGCAAGGCAGGCGAGCCGTCGACATTGCCCGCCGCATCCACGGCGCGGACCGTCAGCGTGTGCTCGCCCTCCGTGAAGCCCTCGAAGGTGACCGGGCTGGTGCACGCCGCATAGGTCGCGCCGTCCACGCTGCACTCGAAAGTGGAGTCGGGCTCGCTGGAGGCGAACTCGAACGTCGCCGAGGACTCGTCGGTGAGGAGCGCGGGGCCCGAGGTGACGAGGGTGTCCGGCTCCGTCGTGTCCACTCGCCAGGCGTACTCGGCCGGCGTCGGGTCCACGTTGCCCACGGCGTCCACGGCGCGCACGAGCAGCAGGTGGTAGCCATCCACGAGGCCGGTCTGCTCCAGCGGAGGGTCACACGTCGCGAAGGCGGCACCGTCCAGGCTGCACTGATAGCCCACCGCGCCACCCTCGGAGCGCAGCTCGAATGAGGCCGACGTCTCGCGCGTGAGCCGCGCTGGACCGGAGTCGATGAACGTCTCGGGCCCCGTCAGGTCGATGAAGAACCCATGGGACGTCGCACCGGAGATGTTGCCCGCGGCGTCCACGCCGGTGGCGGAGACGGTGACGGGGCCTTCGGGCTGCTCCACCGGAAGGGCGAAGGTCCAGTCGCCGGCTCCATTCACGGGGATGGGGCCATACGTGGCGGTCCCCACCTCAAGGTAGACGTGGCTGTTGGGCTCACCCGTGCCCACGAGGGTCGGCGTCGCGGTGCCCACCACGGTGCCACTCGCGGGCGAGACGACGGTGGGCGACACGGGCGCCGTCTGGTCCACCGTCCATGCGTAGGTCGCGGGCGTAGCGTCGGCGGTCCCCAGGCCGTTGACCGCGCGCGCCGCCAGGGTGTGGCTTCCTTCCTCCAGGCCGCTGAACGCCACCGGGCTGGTGCAGTCCGTGAAGGCCGCGCCGTCCAGGCCGCACTCGAAGCGGATGCCGCCGCTCTCCATGCGCAGCACGAAGGCGGCGGACGTCTCGCGAGTGAAGGCCAGCGGACCGGAGTCGATGAAGGTCTCCGGCGCGGACAGGTCGATGGCGAAGTCGTGTGACGTCTCCTCGCTGGTGTTGCCCGCGGAGTCTGTCGCGGTGGCCTCCACGGTGTGAGGGCCTTCCGCCAGGGGGTCCGGGCTGGGGAGGCTCCAGTGGCCGTCGATGTCCGCCGTCACGGTGCCCACCACGTCGCCGTCCACCACCACCGTGACCTGGGCGAAGGGCTCGGCGGTGCCTTCGAATACGGGCGTCGCGGTGGCGATGGTGGCGCCGCTGGCGGGTGCGTTGATGACGGGGGCCTCCGGCGCCTCGGTGTCCACGGTGAAGCTCGTGGGCGCGCTGGCATCGCTCTCGTTGCCCGCGGCGTCCGTGGCCGTGGCCGTCGCGGTGTGCGGTCCCTGGCCCAGCGGGGTGGCCGGGGTGAAGGTCCATTCGCCCTGCGCGTTCACGGGAGCCGTGCCCAGCACGGAGCCATCCACCGTCACCGTCACCAGGGTTCCCGGCTGCGCGGTGCCGGAGATGGCGGGCTGCCGCGTGGGCACCACGACACCATTGGCGGGCACATCGATTTCGGGCGCATCCGGCGCGGTGGTGTCCACCGTCCACGCATAGGTCGCGGGCGTCGGGTCCACATTGCCGGCCGCATCACGAGCGCGCACGGCCAGCGTGTGGCTGCCCTGGGCCAGTCCCTGGAACGTCTCGGGATGAGCGCAGGCGGTGAACGCCGGCCCGTCCAGCGCGCATTCGTAGGTCACCGGGTCCGTGTCACTTCCGAAGCCGAACGTGGCGGAGGTGGTGTTGGTGATGGAGGCTGGCTGGCTCGTCAGGATGGTGTCGGGCGGCGTGGTGTCCACCGTCCAGGTCCGGGTGGCGGGCGTCGCGTCCATGTTGCCCGCGCCGTCGCGAGCGCGGACCGCCAGGGTGTGGCTTCCGTCCGTCAGGGACCCGAAGCTCGCGGGGTTCGCACATGTGGCGAAGGTCGCACTGTCGAGCGAGCACTCGTACGTCACGCCTGACTCCGAGGCATTGAACGAGAACGTCGCGTCGGCGCTGTTCGTCAGCGCGGACGGGCCGGTGACGATGGTGGTGTCCGGAGCGGACGTGTCGATGCTCCACGCATACGTCGCGGGCGACGCATCCACGTTGCCCACGGCGTCGCGGGCGCGGACCGCCAGGGTGTGAGGGCCGTCCTGGAGCCCGGGGAAGGGCTGTGGAGTGGCGCAGGTGGTGAAGGTCGCGCCGTCGAGCGAGCACTCATAGGTCACCTGCGTCTCATTGGAGCTGAAGCCGAAGGTGGCCGTCGCGGAGCTGGCCACGGGCGCCGGGGTGCTGGTGAAGGATGTCTCGGGGGGCGTGGTGTCCACTGTCCACGTGCGGGTGGCCGGCGTCGGGTCCACGTTGCCGGCGGCATCCACCGCGCGCACCGCGAAGGTGTGAGTGCCATCCATGAGGTCCGTGTGTGTCACGGGGCTCGTGCAGGAGACGAAGGTCGCACCATCGAGCGAGCACTCGAACCTCGCCGGGCTCTCGGTGGAGGCGAGGGAGAACATCGCACTGGTCGCCGCCGTCGTCCCCGTGGGGCCGCCAGAGAGGGTGGTGTCCGGCGGGGACGTGTCGATGGTCCACGTGTACGTCGCGGGCGTCGGGTCCACGTTGCCCGCGGAGTCCACCGCGCGGACCTGCAGCGTGTGGTTGCCTTGCGCCAGTGCCGGGAAGGCCTGCGGGTTGGTGCAGGGAGTGAACAGCACCGCACCATCCAGCCGACACTCGAACGCCACGCTGCTCTCGTTGGAGGTGAAGTCGAAGGAAGCCATCGCCGAATTGGAAGAGGACGGCGGGGTGCTGGTGAAGGACGTCTCCGGAGCCACCGTGTCCACCGTCCAGGTCCGGGTCGCGGGAGTGGAGTCGAGGTTGCCCGTGGCGTCACGGGCGCGCACCGCCAGGGTGTGGCTGCCCTGGGAGAGGGTGTCGTAGGTCGCGGGCGTCGAGCAGTCGGTGAAGCTCGCGCCATCGAGGGCGCACTCGAACGTCACCGGCGTCTCGCTGGACGTGAAGGTGAACGTCGCGCTGGTGGAGTTCGTCGTCCCCGACGGACCGGTGACGATGGTGGTGTCCGGCGCCACCGTGTCCACGCTCCACGAGCGGGTGGCCGGCGTCGGGTCCACGTTGCCCGCCGTATCGCGAGCGCGAACCGCCAGCGTGTGATTGCCCTGGGAGAGGGTGTTGTACGTCGCGGGCGTCGAGCAGGAGGTGAAGGTCGCCCCGTCGAGGCTGCACTCGTAGGCAATGGAGCCTTCGGTGGAGCTGAGTGCAAAGGTGGCGCTGGCGGAGTTCGTTGCACCGGACGGTCCGCTGACGATGGTGGTGTCCGGCGCCACCGTATCCACGGTCCACGTCCGGCTGGCGGGTGAGGAGTCCGCGTTGCTCGCGCCGTCCACCGCACGCACCAGCAAGGTGTGGCTGCCCTGTGACAGGCCGGCGAACGTCGCGGGGCTCGGGCAGGCCGCGAAGGTCGCGCCGTCGAGCGCGCACTGGTACGTCACCGACGCCTCATTGGAGCCGAAGGTGAACGTGGCGCTGGCGGAGTTCGTCAGTCCGGACGGGCCGCTGACGATGGTGGTGTCCGGCGCGACGGTGTCCACGCTCCACGCGCGGGTGGCCGGCGTCGGGTCCATGTTGCCCACCGCGTCCACGGCGCGCACCGCCAGGGTGTGATTGCCCTGGGACAGGGAACCGAAGGTCGCCGGCGAGGCACAAGGCGCGAAGGCCGCGCCATCCAGGCTGCACGCGTAGGTGATGGGGCTCTCGTTGGAGGCGAAGGTGAAGGTCGCGCTGTTGGAGGCCACCGCGCCCGTGGGCCCGGTGACGATGCTCGTGTCAGGGGCGAGGGTGTCGATGGTGAAGTCCACCTGGGTGGGCGGACTGACGTTGCCTGCCGGGTCGCTGGCCGTCACCGTGGCGGTGTGGGCGCCCTCGGGGAGCGCGATGCTGGTGCAGGACCAGGCGCCCGTGCTCGCATGGGCGGGGGCGGTGCAGACGACGACGCCGTCGACCTCCACGCTGACGGTGCTGCCCGGCTCGGCCGTACCGGAGAAGACGGGCGTGCTCGTCGCCACGGTGCTTCCATTCGCCGGGGCCGTCACCACGGGCGCATCCGGGACGGACACGGTGATGGTCGTCGGACCGGTGGTGTTCGACGAGGGGGAGCTGGTGGCGGAGCTGGCGGGAGCGCCTCGCTCGCCCGCGGCGGTGAGGGTGGCCTGGTTGGCGATGACTCCGGAGGCAGAGGCCTTCACCACGGCGCGGAAGCGGACGGTGGTGCTCTGTTGAAGCTGCAGGGTGCCCCCCAGCGTGGCCGTCGCGCCGGTGCCGAGCCGGACCGTGATGACGCCCGCCGCGCTGACCTCACCCACGTCGTCGCCCGGGGCGTCCGTCAGCACGCCCGCGTTGGGGCCGGAGACAATCCGCAGCGAGCCCGGCTGGAAGGTGAGCTGGGCGGGCAGCGGGTCCGTGAAGACGGTCTCGATGCTGACGTCGTCGCCCGTGTTGGTGGTGACGATGTTGTATTCGATGACGTCGCCTCCGCGCAGCGAGCCATCCGCGCGCGGGTTCACCGCCGTCGCGGTCTTGTAGGTGTTGGTGAAGTCCGGCCGGAGCGTGGCGATGGACGTCGCGAACGCGCCGAGGATGTACGAGTCACCTGTGGACGTGGCGGTGAGCGACATGGACGTGGCGCCCCCCGTCACGCGGTGGGTGATGTCCACCACGTCCATGTCCACCCCCGACATGCTCGCCTGCGCGCCCGTCGGGCGGGGCAGGTCATTGGCATGCGTGGAGGGCGTGCCGAGCACGGAGCGCGTGCCGTTGAAGAAGTTGTTCGCGGGGTTGGCGGCGTCGGAGATGCTCACGCCATTGACGAGGAACTGGTCGCCCGTGCGCGTGGCGTCACCCTCGAAGGCCAGCACGCCCAGCTTGGCATCGAAGCCGGACGGCGGGACGGTGAAGCCCGACAGCGTCACCGTCTGGGGGTTGCCGCTGCTGACGTAATCGATGCCATCGAAGAGCGCCAGGTTGCGAATGGGCGAGTCGGGGTGCCGGTAGAAGACCACCAGCGCCCACGCGCTGAACGGGTCCATGCTGTTGAGGTTGGCGAGCGGCACGGCGTCGACACCGCTCACCTCGTAGTCGCCCGTGCCGTGGGCGGCGACCAGGCTGGTGACGTCCGCGGAGGACTCGTAGATGTAGCGATTGCTCGGGGCGTAGCTGTGCGCGACGTCCGCCGTCAGCTGCTGCGTGAAGACCCCGGGGCGGCTGAACTCCGCGGTGGTGTCCGGGGTCCGCTGCGACGTGGTGGTGGACAGGTGCGCGGCCCAGTACAGCCGCGCATACGTCACGATGGCGCCGGTGGGGATGCTGAGCGCGGCGCGGCTCCGGGCATTGGTGGGGCTCACCGAGGTGTTCGCGGTCGCCACGCCTGATTGGAGGGTCCAGTAGACGTCCACCGCGTCATCCGAGGTGTTCGACCCGCAGCTCCCCACCGTCCCCACCAGCGGCGCCGGCACACCGGAGGCGCAGTCGTGGGCGAGCGTGTTGCCCACCATCAGGAGGTCGCCGCGCTGGTTCGCCGTGTGGCGCAGGATGGGGGCCGCCGCGCCCTGACTCGAGGACACCATCCACAACAGGGGGAGCAGCCACTGCAGACGCAAGATGGCGCGACTGCTGGCCTGGCGAGGAGACGTGGAGGACATGGGAGCACCAGGGC